>SXZI01000132.1 GCA_005788035.1 Bacteroidota bacterium | reverse complement strand
CCAATGATTGCCTCTGGTAAATACTTCTTAACCTTAACCTGTGATGGTAAATCCACAAGTATTCCTGTTACAATTGAGAGATAACATGAAATATATTATGTCCGGAATTGTTACAATTTTCTGTGTTTTGACAATATTGGCAGATGCCTCATCTAAAACTATAGATGCAGGTTTGGGAATAACGTTTCAATCTTCCCACATGCTTCCGGAAGAATATCGCGATCATGCAAAAAGTATGATCATAGAGCAGGTATGGACATCCATCGTATTTATTGAATCAGGTTCAGAAATTCGCATAGATAATTTTCCCATATCACTTTCTGAAACAGGTACTATAGAGTTAAAACTCGTACCCTCTGCCGTTGATGGTTTGACCGAGTTTTTTATTGGGAATGAGCGTTTTCCGATTCCACAGGTAAGAACATTTACCGGTCATATATTTAATGAACCCGGTTCTTTCATTCTTTTGACACATGCACATGGAGAGTTAAGCGGTTGGGTGGAAAGAGCAGATGGCTCTCGAGTACATATAGCTCCAATGGAAGAAACAGACAATGCTTCCCACCACATGTTATACGACCAGCAAATCCAAGGTGAATTAAGGAAGTCCGGTGGTACTTGCATGACTGATGAGTCTGCTATTACAATACCCACCCCAGAGGATTTATATGCTTATTTGCCAAAGTCAGACAAAACATTTGGCAATAATTTACTTGAATTGCAGGTTATTGTAGAAGGTACTACTCCGTTCTTCAATGGTCCCGGCAGAAAAGACTCAATAAAAACCGCTGAATTTATGATTGGACTCATGAATGGTGTTAATTCATTGTATAGAAAGGAATTGAACATAGCAATTGTGATCCCAAGACTTCAGATTTGGACAGCAACAACTCCTGACCCATACACGAATGATGGAAATGCACCAGCACTGTTGGATGAAGTTGAAAATCGTTGGAGCAAGCTTACCACAATAAAAAGAGATATTGTACATTGCTTGGATGCAGTACCAACATCAAATGGTCTCTTTGTTTTAGGAATAGCTAATGGCATTGGTAATGTATGCTCTGGTGGAGTTTCAAATGCTTATTCAGTTGCAGGCATTTTCAAAAACGGACTCTCTAAGATAAATGATTATGTAGGTGATATTGTAACTATAGCTCATGAACTTGGGCATAATATTGGTTCATATCATACGCACAATTGTTCTTTTTGGCCTCCAACTGGATTAGACTCTTGCATGACAAGTGGTTCAGCATTCAGAGGGCGTGGAAACTATTCTGGTGAAGCATGCTACAAAAGTACACCTCTACCTAATCCCGGCTCAATCATGAGCTATTGTCACTTGACAAATCCATCACGTTCCGTAGCATTTACATTCTTGCCAAGAGTTTCAACCTATTTGCGTAATTATCTTGAAACCCGTCCATGTATCGAAGCTGCCACTCAACCGGGCATTCGCATGATATATCCATGGGGTCAACAATCATTTATTGTTGGAAATCAGACCAATATTGAATGGACATCACATAGAGTGAACAATGTCAATATTGAATTCAGTACTGATGGCGGGATGTCATGGAGAGCCATTTTTGTATCTAGGCCAGCTGTTACCGAAGCAAATGGAACCGGCTTATTTAAATGGACCATACCAGATAATCCAACAACAAAAGGGAGAATACGTGTTGTCGATGCCAATAATAGTCAGATCAAAGATACTTCTTGGGCAGATTTCACAATAGCAAAAGCAAGTTTGACATTGACAACTGATTTGCGATCAAAGAGGTTTGGTCAAAAAGAACGATTGAATCTAACGTGGGCTAAAGAATTCATAGAAAGGGTTGACATTGAATTTTCGTCAAATAATGGTTCGACTTGGATGTTAATCACTGATTCAACGTCATCTTCTTCCATGACTGTAGACATTCCAGATGTTGAATCAAAGAATTGCTTTTTTAGAGCATCGGATATAACTCGAAAATTAATGAGTCAAACAGGACCATTTGAAATTGGTAAAGAGACCATAGCTTTGACAAGCCCCGTCAATAATGACACTCTTTGCATTGGTCAACCTGATTCAGTGCTTTGGAGCTCTCAATTCATGGATAATAGCAAGGTCTATTTAGAATACCGAACTGTTGGACAAACTTCATGGAGAAGAATATCAACACTTGGTCATGATGCAGTACCCGGAAATTATGTGTGGAATGTCCCAACATTGACTGAAGGCATCTATCAATTTAGAACAAGTTATAGATTGGATACATCTATCGCTTCAGCACCAGCGACGATTATAATCACATCACAGGGTTCTTGTTCAAAAGTTGCCGGAATTGAAGAAGAGAATGCACTTACAATTTTCCCAAATCCAGCAAAAGAAATCATCAATGTTCACAATATTCCAATGATATGTGATGCACCAAATGTCATGATTACAGATGGAAAAGGTAGAGCTGTCATTGAAAATTTAACGCCCTTGAGAGTAACACAGCAATCGATTGAATTGTCAATCAGAAGTTTACCAAACGGACAATATTTCATTTATGTAATGTGCGGATCAAATTCGTTATCGGCACCTTTCACCATCACCAGATAATATCATTGCAGAACATCGCCATGTTGCAAACTCTTATTGCCGCTTCATTACCCTATATTCCAAAATCTATCGTTAAGGCCGTTGCCTCACGATATATAGCCGGCTCTACACTACAAGAAGCTGTAAAAACCGTTCAGTCTCTTGCTCTTCTAGGGGCAACTTCAACGATTGATGTACTTGGTGAATTTGTTACAACAAAAGAGCGCTCATTACATGAATATGAGTGTTCAAAAGATGTATTAGAAGCAATACATTTTCACTCATTACCTGCATATTTATCAATTAAACCAACATCCCTTGGATTGGGGATTGATCCTGACTTTGCTTATGAAAATATTCGTACACTGGTGGAAATAGCAAAGAATTCGGGTTCATTTGTCCGCATGGATATGGAAAATTCACCATATACCTCGCAAACCATTTCGATGTATAAAAGACTCCGCCATGAAGGATTTGACAATTGCGGCATTGTTATTCAGGCTTATTTGCATCGCAGTGAATCAGATATTCTATCATTGCTTGAAATGGATCCCAATATCAGACTATGTAAAGGAATATATCGCGAGTCGCCAGACATTGCCTTTACCGATCCAGATGACATTCGAAATAATTATAAGAAACTATTGCGACTATTACTGAAACATGCATCCAAAACAGGAATAGCTACTCATGACGATGTACTTATAAATGATGCATTACAGGTCATTACGGAACAGTCGATATCAAAGAAAAATTATGAATTTCAAATGCTGCTTGGCGTAAGAGAAGAAAGAAGGGACAACCTACTACGCATGGGCCATCAGATGCGAATTTATGTACCATTTGGGGAAGATTGGTATGGCTACTCAACCAGAAGACTCAAAGAAAATCCTAAAGTTGCAGGATATGTGTTCAAAGCAATATTCACAAAAGGCTGATATGCATTTATTGGCAGTGTATTGTTTCTTGCTACTGATTACGTTCATCCAACCTTTGTTTGGTTGTTCCTATACAAATCCGAACAATGATGTACTCACCATTGCTACATTCAATATAGCATGGCTTGGCGATGACAAAGATCCTGAGACCTTAAAGCGTTCGGATGAAGATATAGTCAGAATTGCAGATGTCATTCAAGAAACATCGGCAGATGTCATTGCTTTGCAAGAAATAGAAAATAAACAAGCAATGCAGAGAATTCTTGCACTTCTTCCTCAGTATGCCGGAGTCCTAGGTACAAAAGGGAAATCACAGAATGTTGGTTTTCTTTATAAATCATCGATTCAGGTTCAAGACATAGGAGAATATCTCCCACTTGCAGTCGATCCCTCACGAAACAGACCTGGATATGTAATTCAAGTGAAAAAAGGGAATTTTGATTGCATTATGATGTCTGTTCATTTTAAATCCACCTCGCGATTTGACTCAACCGATGAATTGAGATCAGAATCACGACTTATGAGGATGGAACAATCAAAAAGAGCAATTGCATGGATGGATTCCATTCTACGTAGTAAGAATGAAGAAGACATACTTATCATCGGTGATTTCAATGATTTCCCAAAACGTACAAAAGAACCAACGTTAAAAGATCTTTCGGATTCTCGATTGGGTACTTTCCTCACCGCTGATTTGAAAAGTTGCAAGTACCCACATTTATTTGCAATTGACCATATATACGCCTCCTCAACTGCATCTATGAGATTTACCTTAGGCTCTGAACATATGATTGACATTCATTCTATGTATCCCAAAGATCTGGCTGATAAAGTATCAGATCACTGCCCGGTCATCTTACAATTTGACACTACAAAACCTGATAATGATTGAGATATGAAAGCAATCCTTTTCTACATACTCTGCTTATTCCTTGGTCTGATTACAATCGAGGCTCAACCATATCAAGATTTACTTGATTGGCAAAAAGCGCAATCACAAAAGTGCATGAATGCAGTACTAAAAAAGGATTTTCTCAAAGCATATGACCTGTTTACGCCGGAAATGAAAAGAGAGTTTTCCGTTGACACATTTGCAATCTTTTGGAATTTATTCGAAAAGAAAGCCGGAAAACCATATAAAGTGTTTGATATAAGAATAGATGTAGATCCCGAAGACTCGAATTTACGGACTGTAATCCATGCATTACGCTGTTCAAATGGCAACTGGGAAATTCGTATGTCTTTTAAGGGATCTTACCTTATTGATGGATTTTATATTGATGAATACAAACCTCGTTATGATAAGCGAGCATATACAGTCGCAGATTATATTCAAACAGATTCGATAAAGATTCGAGACATCATTATCGGAAAGGGAACTGAATGGGAAACTACGGGAATACTAACTTTACCACTAAAACAAGGAAGGTATCCGATTGTCATCATCATTCATGGAAGTGGTCCGCTTGATGAAGACGGAACCTATGTTGCAAACAAACCATATGCTGATTTAGCTTGGGGGCTCGCTTCAAAAGGAATCGGTGTGCTTCGATTTCCCAAGAGGACAAGAAAATATTATTCTGTAATAAAAGACAAAGGTTTGGAAGTTACTCCTGATTTGGAAAGTACCGAAGATGCCATAGCTGCTTATAAAGCAATTGCAATGTATAGAGAAGTAGATACTACCAATATTTTCTTTTTGGGTCATGGAACAGGAGGAATGATACTTCCTCGAGCATTACAACAAACAAAGAATGTCAAAGGTATCATATTGATGGGAGCTCCCGCCAGACCATTACCTGATGTCTTGCTAGAACAATTGGAATATGTTTTGTCTATTGACACATTGATAGAAAAAAATGATGCTCAAAAGAAAATAGAAACTTTGCGCAAGCAATATCAGTCAGTTAATGCAAAAACCCTCACGAAAGATACTCCTGCGAAACAACTCTTATTAGAAACACCCGCTTCATATTGGTTAGCATTACGTGGTTATGACCCAGTGCAAACAATCAAAAAGTCACTAAAACCTGTTCTAATTCTTCAAGGTGAGCGTGATTTTCAAGCCAACATGAAAGATTTTGGTCTCTGGAAAAAAGCTCTTACTGGAAAGGGGGGGATATCAAATAGTCAGGCAAAAAGTTATCCTTTGTTGAATTATCTATTCCTCGAAGGAGTAGGTAAATCTCATCCAGCTGAATACACGATCTTTGATCATATACCGGAAGAGGTCATGTCCGATATAGTCCAGTGGATCAATGAATTGATCAAGAAGTGATACATTGAGCCAATTGCCGGACTTGAACCGGCGACCTGCTCATTACGAGTGAGCTGCTCTACCACTGAGCTAAATTGGCCTTGAGTATTGCGAATTTACAATGTTCATCAGATTTCACAAAGATTGCTTCCATGAAATTTCCCGTTAGTGATTGCATTATCGTAGGTGCCGGAGCAGCGGGTCTTTTTTGTGCCGGACTGCTTAGCAAGCATTGTAAAACGGTGACATTATTGGAACATAATGCTCAGCCCGGAAAGAAAATTCGTATCTCAGGCGGGGGTAGATGTAATTTCACGAATCGTATTGTAAAAGCTCAGCATTTCATATCAGACAATCCTCATTTTGCTGTTTCGGCCCTCACACGATATACACCTGATGATTTCATCAATTTGATAAAATCTCATAATATCGCCTATCATGAGAAAACACTTGGTCAACTATTTTGCGATGGTTCATCACAACAAGTAATTGATATGTTACTACATGAATGCAATACTGAATATTGCGATATTTCATATGGAACAAAAGTCAACTCTGTTAGAAAATCTGAGAACTTTACTATTGATACGAGCAATGGAACTTATCAAGCCGAACATGTAATAATTGCTACAGGAGGATTATCAATACCATCTTTGGGTGCCACAAATCTTGGGTATCAAATAGCTAGACAATTTGGTCATTCAATAATTGATACAAGACCCGCACTAGTACCACTAACTATCGATAGAGATACATTTCCTTGCGCGGATATTGCCGGTGTTTCATTACCCGTAGAAGTATCGGCAGGGAACGGTCCATTGTTCAAAGAATCAATGCTGTTTACTCACAAAGGGTTGAGTGGACCTGCGATCTTACAAATATCCTCTTATCTGAATAAGCAATCTTCAATGAATATTAACTTGATACCTACATTCGATGAATATATCTTGAATGAACGATCATCGAAAACTGAATGGAAAACAGTACTTGGAAAATTGTTACCAAAACGATTGGCCGAAGTTTGGACAGCTTTGCACGGACAAACAGATACCATAGGTTATTATGGTACAAAAAGATTGCAATCCTTCAAAAACGACCTTCAATCTTGGAGTCCTGAAATTAGTGGAAATGAAGGTTATACTAAAGCGGAAGTTACAGCCGGAGGAGTGAACACCAAGGAATTATCGTCAAAAACGATGATGTCCAATTTGATCGACAAGCTCTATTTCATTGGTGAAGTAGTGGATGTCACAGGACATCTCGGTGGATATAATTTTCAATGGGCATGGTCTTCAGCACATGCAGCAGCACAGTCTATAGCGGAACATCATGGCTAGAAATCTATTCTCAGCACAATCGCTCAGTAAGTCTTATCATGAAAAGACATTATTTACTTCCATATCTTTAGGTATAATGGAAGGAGAGAGAATAGGAATAATCGGGAAAAACGGGGTCGGTAAAAGTTCCTTATTAAAAATCATTGCAGGGATTGAAGAATCTGATGAAGGCATAGTAACTAGAGGGAAAGATGTTCAAATCGTCTATCTATCCCAATTACCACAATTTGAAACGCATGAAACGTGCATTCAAGCCGTGATGTCAGGGAAACCTGATATTATGGAATTGCTTGAACTGCATAGACAATTGTGTGCTTCTCAAGAATCCAACACAGACAAACACATTGCAGATAATATTCACGAACTTTCAGTAAGGATTGGACTTCTTAATGGTTGGACTTTAGATAATCAAGCCACCATATTATTGACAAAACTTGGTATAAAGAATGTTCATTGTTCCGTGCATTCACTCTCGGGAGGACAGAAGAAACGAGTTGCGCTTGCAAAAGCACTTTTATCCGAACCGGATCTACTGATTTTGGATGAACCAACAAATCATTTGGATGCAGATTCAGTACAATGGCTTCAAGATCATTTGAGCGATTATTCCAATGCTATTTTACTTGTTACACATGATCGGTATTTTCTTGATGCTATATCAACAAAGATAGTCGAATTGGATAATCATTCACTCTACACTTATGAAGGTAATTTCGAGTATTACTTACTCAAAAAAGAGCAAAGAATAGCCATTGAGGAATCTACGGCAGAACATGATAGGAATACCCTGAGAAGAGAACTTGCTTGGTTGCAAAAAGGAGCAAAAGCTCGTAGAACAAAGCAAAAGAGTAGAATTGACTGGATTGCCAATATGCAGGAAAAACCTCAGCAAACGGAGATTAGAAATATCAAGATAGAGATTGGTAATAAATTTCTTGGCGGAAAACTCATCGATGCAATTGGTATATCGAAGAAAGTAGGTGAGAATGTCTTATTTCAAGATTTCACATATCGTGCAGCCCCTGGAGATCGTATTGGTATCATTGGTCCAAATGGAGCCGGAAAATCAACGTTACTTAATGTGTTAAGTGGAAGAATGCAACCAGATGAAGGATATGTAAGCATAGGTGATACTGTCAGTATTGGGTATTTTGATCAAGAGGTTAAAACTCTTAAAGAACAAATGACTGTCATCGGCAATCTTCGCGAAATAGCAGAGTATATTGATACTGGAATTGGCAAGGATCGTTTTATTACCGCAAAGGAACTCCTAGATCGCTTTCAATTTCCATCTAAACAACATCATTCATTTGTACATACATTATCAGGAGGGGAAAAGAGGAGATTGGCCATGCTCATGACTTTGATGAGCAATCCCAATGTATTGTTTTTTGATGAACCTACTAATGATTTCGATATTGCAACATTAACAGCATTGGAAGAATATTTGGAATATTTCAAGGGTGTCCTACTGATCGTTTCTCATGATCGTTCATTTTTAGATCGAACAGTAGAAACAATTTATTCCTTTGAACAAGACCGGATAAAGGAATATCCAGGCAATTATTCAGCCTATCTTGAAAAAGTGGAACAAAGAACAAGACCATTGCATGTACATTCATCGGAGCCCAAACAGCAACATGTCAAACACAACACACAAAAGAAGAAAGGTCTTACATTCAATGAGAAAAGGGAATTCGAAGCACTTGAACAATCTATTCAAGATCTAGAAATAGCATTGAAAGACCTAGTATTAAGCATGCAAGAAATACCTTCTCATGACTTCAAACAATTCGAAGAACTCTCCCAGAAACAAGCAATAATTCAGCAGAAATTGGATGAATCTATGGTTCGCTGGCTCGAACTTTCAGAGAAATTGACTTAAAACTAACGATAACTCCGTATTTTGCAGGATAGTGTATTAGAATGCATCATGCTGAAAGAACTACTCAAACCCGATATTCAGGACCTTATTGCAATCAGAAATTGGACTGCATTAAGAGAAGTTTTGTCCTCATGGTCGGCACCCGAAATTGCAGATCTGCTTCTTGATCTTGATCCGGGTGACAGAGTACTATTGTTTAAATCTCTGGATCGTGACTTATCATCAGAATTATTTTCTTATATGGAAACCGATGATCAGGATGCATTGCTTGAAGTACTGACAAATCACGAGACGCGTGAACTACTCTCCGCATTGTCACCTGATGATAGAACAACCCTCCTTGAAGAATTACCAGCGGAAATGACTCAGCGATTACTATCGCTTCTAAGTCCTGAAGATTTGAAAGAAGCTCGTTTTTTGCTTGGTTATCCTGAGCAAAGCATTGGTCGATTAATGACCGTTGATTTCTTATCTGTGAGGGCAGAGTGGTCCGTATCTGAGGGTCTCTCCTATATTCGCACACATGGTAAGAAAAGTGAATCAATCAATCGCATTTATATTACAGATTCACGTGGTTGCTTACAAGATGATATCCCTTTGAGATCATTCATTTTTGCAGATCCCGATGTAAAGATATCTACACTGATGGATGGGTCAGTTGTTTCTTTATCAGCATTTGAGGATCAAGAAGCAGCAGTACAAGTGATGGAAAAATATGATATATCCGAACTACCTGTAATTGATTCTGCCGGAGTGTTGATTGGGATAGTGACCTTCGATGATGTAATGGACATCCAGGAAGAAGAAGCCACAGAAGACTTTCAGAAATTCGGAGGTATGGAAGCTCTTGAAAAACCTTATGATGCAACTGCACTAATCTCGATGGTTAAGAAAAGAGCAGGTTGGCTCATATTATTATTTCTTGGAGAAATGCTCACGGCAACGGCTCTTGCATATTTTGAGCAAGAATTAGACAAAGCAGTTATACTTTCATTGTTCTTACCTTTGATCATATCTAGTGGTGGAAATTCCGGTTCCCAGGCAGCTACCTTGATCGTACGTGCCCTCTCCATCAATGAAATCGGTCTGAAAGATTGGTGGTTTGTTCTTCAAAGAGAATTTTTATCCGGCTTATTACTCGGATTTATCCTTGGATTTATTGGCTTTTTTAGGATAATGCTTTGGTCCATGGCAACAGGAATTTATGGCGATCATGCCATACAAATAGGATTAACGATCGGCACTTCACTGATCGGAGTAGTCATGTGGGGCACATTGAGTGGCTCGATGCTTCCTTTGCTCATGAAAAAACTAGGATTCGATCCAGCCACATCATCAGCACCATTTGTAGCAACATTAGTTGATGTAACCGGTATTGTTATTTACTTTTCAGCGGCACTTTGGTTTCTACGTGGAACCCTTTTATAAGCCATGAATTTTTGAGCATAGGGTTCTTTATATTCATGCCTTGGTGATTCTTGACATGCTGGGGAACAAGAACATTGTGTTCTTTCTACGCAATCAGGGCATTGAAAATGCTGTCTATGACAATCAAAATTCGCACAATTAACATACCAATCAGTAGGGGTTCCGCAAATTACACAATGCGAAACAAGCTGTGCTTGTTCTGTATGATTTACAGGTACGGAAACGCGTTCATCAAAAACATAACACATACCTTCGAATTTATCACCCTTAACTTCAGGATCTTTTCCATATGTGACGATTCCACCATGTAACTGATACACATCTTGGAATCCTTCTTGCAAAAGAAAAGCTGAAAATTTTTCACAACGAATGCCTCCTGTGCAGTAGGTCATTACTTTTTTATCTTTCAATGCGGCAAGATTATCACGCACCCATTTGGGAAAATCCTTAAAAGAATCAACCGGTGGTCTTATCGCACCTTCGAAATGTCCTAAATCCCATTCATAATCGGTTCTAGCATCAATTATGACCGCATTAGGATCATCCATCATTTTCCGCCATTCTTTTGGTTTGAGATATGTACCGGTTTTCTCCAGTGGATTTACATCTTTCTCCAAACGAAATGTCACTAATTCCTTTTTGGGACGAACAAACAATTTTCTGAAAACATGCTGATCTTCTTCATCAACCTTGAACCACATGTCTGTAAATCGCAAATCGGAATGCATGTGTTTTATATATGCATCAGTTGCTTCTATAGTTCCTGAAACAGTACCATTAATTCCTTCATGTGCAAAAAGTATACGACCTTTCAAACCTAGCGATTCGCACAGTTCGCGATGTTTCTCACATTCCAATATGGGATCTTCGATTGTCACATATTTGTAATATAATAGAACTCTGAATGGTAAGGACTGAATTGACATAATGAACACTGTATAGTTAAATTGAAAGTAAAAGAGTTCGTAAAGTACCTACATTACCATTGCTCATCAGCACAATGATATCACCTGGTTTTGTATGCTCTTCTATATCATCAATGATAAGAGTGCCCCATGTGGGTATATCTTCCTTGACTGAAAAAACAGGTATGCCTTGCTTCTCATATACAGATTGCAATGCATCCACATCAAGTCTTTCATTTGGAGCAAATCTCTCCGGTCTGTTTATTGGACCTAGGAAAATTGAATTGACACCCAAAAAACACGAAGCGAGTTCTTTCTGAAAGATATTACGAGTTGTTGTATTTGATCGTGGTTCAAATACAGCATGAATGTTTTTATCCGGATATACACTTCGTAGTGCATGCACTGTTTCTTTGATAGCTGTAGGATGATGTGCAAAATCATCTATGACGATACGTTTTTTCCACTCTCCAAGATATTCGAGTCTTCTCTTAGGTGGAATAAAGTGTTTCAAACCATGTTTGATATCTTGCTTTGATATTCCCGAATGATATGCGCATGCTACTGATGCCAATGCATTACGTACATTATGAACACCTATCATCGGAATTGAAACAGTATCAATCATAATATCATGATGATGATACGTAAATGTAGTGCCACCTTTATCTTGATTGACTATATGTGCATTCCAGTCACCATTTCCATAAGTGGAGAAGGTCTCAATACGAGAGTAAACATGATCTTTCATAGAAAGAGCCAATTGATCATCGGCATTAAGCAAAACAAGTCCTTTTTCAGGAATTAATCTGAGAAATAACTGAAAGGTTTTCAGGATTTCATCAATGGAAGCAAATATATCGCTATGATCATATTCAATTGCATTGATAACAGCTATCTGTGGAGGATAGTGAAAGAATTTGCTTCTTTTGTCCCAAAAAGCAGTATCATATTCATCACCTTCTATAATGCATATTCCTGTTCCAGATAAGAACATCTGTTCAGGAATAGGTCTACATCCATATTCAAAGTTTCCGGGTTTTGCTCCAATCACAAATCCTGGTTTTTTTCCTGCATATTCAAATATCGTAGCCGTCAATGAAGATGTTGTAGTTTTCCCATGTGTACCCGTGATTACGATGGCATCATTGTTACCAATAATTTCATTATGTATCATTTCGGACATTGAGATGAATGGTATCTTTTGATTAAGAATATATTCTACTTCAGGATTTCCCCTACTAATTGCATTTCCTATGATGACAAGATCAGGCATATAATCTTTTATATGGTTTGAATCATAATTAGAAGCAAAACTAATTCCATTTAGTTCAAGCATCGAACTCATTGGTGGATATACTCCCGTATCACTACCAAATACCTTGAAACCTCGTTGAGCAAGTGCAATGGCAAGATTGCCCATAGCAGTTCCGGCAATTCCAATGAAATACAATGATTTCATGTTTTTACCCTATACGTGAAACGTGACCCCATAAACCAACAAAGGGTTGCCATGGAAAGAACAGCAAAGGAACTGCCCCAACGATAATATAATGTGGTCATTTCGGCAATATTAGGATAAAGGGGATGATAATCTACTTGCACAATCGTACCTACAACATATAGAGGAGCAGTGGCGCCTGTACCATCAATAAAATCATGAACAATACCTTGTTGATCCTTGAATCGAATTTTCGGATGGAATCGAGCGGTTTCATGAGACTCAACATATGATATGACTTCACCATTTGTTGATTTTCTGTCTGACAAATGTTGTAATTCCAGAATGATCAAAAAGCATGTGAAGCAAAGGCACAAGAAAGCAAAGCCCCATAATACTTGAGTTATTACTGGGATTAAAGAACCACGCACATAGCGTTCTTTGATTAATCTGGATTTCATCTCTTCTTTTTCTTTTGCTTTTTTTGCTTTGGAACTTCATCAATTGGAATGGTTTCCTTAATCACAGGATGTGTTTCAAGCCAAGATTTGGCTTTTTCATTACCTAAAGAGGCAGCAATTGTATAGTATTCTCTTTTGACGGATGATGAATCATTATATAATGAACCAATTGCAAAACTGTACTTTGAATTAGAACTATCCAATTTCATACATCGGATCCAATATCCCGAAGCAATGTGTGGTTCATTTTTTGCTGCATGAATCAAACCAACAGTATACCAATATTCAGCTACATTCGGTTGCAATTGCAATGCTTTCATGATATACTCGATACCATCCTTATATTGCAATAAATAATAGGATGTCAACCCCGTATTGAAAAGAGCCTTCACATTCATAGAATCATAACGTAATGCATTTTTGAAGAAATTATATGCTTGTAAAGTATCGCGTAAGTCCAAACAAGCAAGTCCGGCATTATTGTAATAAAATGAATTTGATTTCTCAAGAATTATTGCGGCATTGAATGCAGCCAATGCACTATCTGCAAAACCTGCGCCATAATATAACATACCCAAATTATTAAATGCCGGAGCAAAATCTTGCTTTACGGCAATGGATCTTTTTAAACATCGCATTGCTTGATCAACAGAACCATTTGAATTGAGTAATAAAGACCAATTATACCAGGCCTCGTGATTCATTGAATCAATTTCCAGTGCCTTTTTAAATGCGAGCTCCGCGGTATCCCTCACATTCATTCTTTGATATGCTGCGCCAAGAGATGAAAATGCCTGCGAATAATTAGGGTTAAGTAAAATTGAACGGACATAGGATGTAATAGCGGATTGAGGTAGATTAGCAAAGAGATAAGCATCACCTATACTTTTCCAAAGCAATGGGCTTGTTGAATCTATTTCTTTTACCTTTTTGAAAATTACAAGAGATTCATTGATAGCACCAATCTGAGATTGGCATATGCCTTTTGACATCAAGATATCTACATCATTTGGCACCATAATGCATAATGAATCATACAATTGCAATGCTTCATTGAAAGATTTATTACTTTTTAGAGAGTCTGCTCTATATTTCAATTCCGTAAAATCGGAAGGAGCAAACGCAGAGGCATGTATGTTTTGCCCAATACAAAAAAACACACACATCAATACAAGGATGAACTTCATGTACTTCTCCATTATAATCCTATTATGTTGTTGTAGTCAACCATTATTCTCCATGTCGGGGGATAGTGTCTTGCATACCTTCAATGCGGATAGAATTTCAATCCAACAAACCGGAATGCAAGTTTTAGGAACATGGGCACTTGCAAATATCATCATTGGCGGAATCACCTCAACACAAGCTGAGGGTGAGAACGCTGCATTCTGGCAGATGAATGCCGGCTGGAACATTGTGAATGCATCAATTGCCGGCTTTGGTTTTTATACGCAATCTATGCCAAATACATTATCCGGAACCATAGCAGAACAACATTCAATAGAAACATTGCTTGCAGTGAATGCTGGGCTTGACCTGGCATATATTGTAGGTGGTTTCTATCTGCGCGAAAAAGCAAAAACATCAGATCAAGCATTGAGATTACGTGGCTTCGGCAATGCAATCATTCTGCAAGGTGCATTTCTTTTATTATTTGATGCTGCATTATATGCTGTAAATACACATCATGGAAAGCAACTGCAATCAATTATTCAATCCATTTCATTGACAAGCAATGGAATTGGAATGAGTATATCATTTTAAAAAAGAATATTGTTTTTCTTACAAATATCTATAGCAGGCGAATATCCAAGTGAAGCTGACTTCTTCAAATTCTCGATTGATAATTCGCGATTGCCCAGTTTATCGTATGTAACTGCAAGATTATTATATGCAACTGCATAATTGGGATTTGCTTTAATCACATCCTCAAAAGCTTTTGCTGCTTTTTCATATTGTTCTTTCCAGAAATAAAACAATCCTACATTGTTACCTGCCTCAGATTGATTACCTAATTTCTCATATACCGATGAAAGTTCTATATAAGCATCGGTATATTTTGGATCTAATTCAACAGATTTATTATATGATTCAATGGCTTCCTTCATTTTTCCAATCATTGCATAACTGTTACCTAAATTATAATGAGCTTCAACAAATGTTGGATTAATATTCAAAGCCTTCTTATAATTTTCAACTGCCTTTTTGAAATCCTTCTTCGAATGATATGTCACTGCAATATTGTTATATCCAAGTGCAGTATCAGGATATATGGCAATTGCCTCATTATATGCATTCAAGGCTTTATCATATGAACCTTTCCTGGTATACATGAATCCCAGTGAATATAATACGTCAAGATCTTGTGCATCTATTTCACGAGCTTTCTCCAATTGTTCGATAGCCTTATCGGCTTTATTTTCAACAACATAGATCTTACTCTGCAAAAGGTGCGCTTCAATAAGATTAGGATCAGCATCAAGGGCTTTATGGACATATGTTTGCGCACTGACTGTTTCGCCTGATCGCAAGTACATCTCGGCCTTCAATGATAGAAACTCAGCAGAGCTTGGCCCTTTTGAACAACCAGCCATCAACAACAAGAATAGAGTGGCCGAAATAAACAGATTCAATTTCATGATCAAAACCCTTAAATGAGTCACTAGGGAGTATATCCTATGTATTTGGTCTAGTTGACCAATCGTAAAAATACGAGATTTACTGCGTTTACGCACCTTAATGTATGAGCTTAGAATGTATTTTTGCACTATGACAAAGAGAATTTTCATAGTAGCCGGCGAAATGTCCGGTGATTCACATGGTGCCTTACTGATTGACCAGATCAGGAGTATTATTCCTGATTGCATCATTGATGGAATCGGTGGCCCTTCGATGCATGCCAAAGGCCTAAATTCCATTGCTGACTTTTCAACACTGAATGTTTCAGGATTTTGGGAGGTCATACAACATTACTCAGCTCTTAGTAGCATTCTCAATCAATGCAAGCTTGCTTTGAAAGAAGGAGCATATGATGCATTCATTGCGATTGATTATCCAGGTTTCAACATGAGATTAGGAAAGTATGCGCGATCACTCGGCATACATTCCATTTGCTATATAGCACCTCAATTATGGGCATGGGGGAAATCTCGAGCCGAATCAGTTAAGCAATCGTACGACGTACTCCTTACGGTGTTACCATTTGAGGATAAATTTTTTAGGGACTGCGGAATTGACTCTCATTTTGTTGGTCATCCATTATTGGACCGAGTTGATCTGCAACATTCAACCATTCAAAGAGAACAAAATACTATATGTTTGATGCCGGGATCCCGTAAGCAGGAATTGAATCATCATATGCCTTTATTGATTCCAATTGCTAAACAATTGGAGTCTGAACAATTGACTCCGATATTTTGCATACCAAAGCATTTATCGAATCTAGAGATTTGTATTAAGGCGCAACGTTTTCACATAACCCATGCAGCACCAACTCTTCTGCAAACTGCACATGTGGGATGTGTAAAAATAGGTACAAGCACACTTGAAGCTGCATTATATGGAATGCCATTCATATCATATTATTCAACTTCCTATATGTCCTATGCAATTTCAAAACATAGAATCACGCTTCCATGGATCTCACTTCCCAATATTCTTTTAGAGCGATCGCTTATTCCTGAGCTTATTCAATCGGAAGCAACATCACACTCTATGTTGCATTCGCTTAGGAGTCTATTGAATGATACACCGGAACGAGCATTTCAATTGGAAGGATTTGCTGAATTACGTGCAAAACTTGGAGGAGCAGGTGCATCTTTAAGAGCTGCTGAAGTAATTACAGATATCATCATTAGCGGGAACAAGTCAAGATGATTAGTGTAGGAATTCTCTTGTTACGATTGATTGCATCGAGCTGGCGTTATTGCTATATAGGTACTAAACCTGAAGAACATGCATCAAGTATCATTGTCTTTTGGCATGAACATATGCTTGCCGGATGGCATGCCCACAGATATTTCAGTCCAAGAGCTCTTGTATCTAAGAGTAAAGACGGTATGATATTATCCAAGTTACTTCGAAATTGGGGGATTGATTCTATACGAGGAAGTAGCTCAACTTCAGGAAAAGAAGCATTGGAGCAAGTTATAGAAAGTCTAAAAGTAGGCAAACACATCGTTATGACACCTGATGGACCACGCGGACCAAGAAGAGTATTCAAGCCAGGTGCTGCGATCGCCTCGATACGAGCTGAGGTACCAATTTATGTGGCAAGGATACAAGAACATTCTTGCTTCACATTCAGCAAAAGTTGGGATGCATTCAAATTTCCATTACCCTTTTCTAAAATTTATATCTCATATGAGGTCTTGAGGTTTACCGGAAATCCACTTAATAAGGAAGAGGTTTCAGAATTTATATCTTATTGTGAAAACAGATTACAGGATGAATTGTGATGTTTTCCTTTTTTACTAACATAAGAAACCGACTTTATGATGCTGAAATAATCAAACAAGTACGCTCACCGTTTCCAGTAATAAGCATTGGAAATATTTCCGTTGGAGGAACCGGTAAAACTCCTTGTACATTAATGATAGCTCGTATGTTTCGAGATTTACAAATTCCCATCTCATTACTTTCCAGCGGCTACAAGAGAATCGGTAAGGGGATTGTAACCATCGTTCGTAACAAACATTTGATTCCAACCATAGATCCGGCTACTGTTGGTGATGAAGTATACCTGCATGCTGTAAGTGGACTCTATAATACAGTGTTATCTTGTCAACCAAAATATAAGGGGCTTGCTGAATTCACCACTCCTATACTCATAGATGATGGCTTTCAGCATAGAAAGATTTATAGAGATATAGACATTGTGCTTATCAATAGTAAAGATTTGCATGATGAACTATTGCCAATCGGAAGATTACGTGAATCACAATCCGCACTTTCAAGAGCAGATATCATAATTTGTACAGACGATACTCCTGAGGAATTGATAAGAAACTACATGAATGAACAAGCAGTATTTGCAAAAGTCAAAATACATATGGGCACACCATATACTCTTGATAAACAGGTAGACACAGTACTAATTGAAAAACCCCCTATTATGGCTGTTGCTGGAATAGCTAATCCGGAGAGATTTTTACAAACATTGCTTGACAATGGGTATAATGTTCAGCATACTCATTGGTTTGAAGATCATGCAGTATATTCAGAAAGCGATATTCATCTTATGTGTCATGAAGCAAAAGAAAAAGAGGTCTCAATAATTGCAATCACAGAAAAAGATGCCGTAAAACTTCGTGATCATGGAAATCTTTTTCACAAATACGATATTCAATTGTTGGTGATTCCAATACAAGCTGAATTGATTCAAGGCAAACAGCAAGTTCAGGAATTATTATTGTCAATTTGTTCACAGTATAGCGTATAGGCATGAACATAGCACTATCACATCAATCCGGTACAGAACATTCAATGCTCTATCAACATTGGCTGAATAATCATCAGCCGGTGCATTGTATTGCAATGAATGATTATGCAATAGATGAATATGAACATATATTATCTTCTTGTTCGGGTATTATTTTTACTGGTGGCGCTGATGTTCATCCATCAAGATATGGATCTGAACACAGGATTTCTGAATGTACGATCGAGCCTGATCGCGATGAACGAGAAGCAATCTTGCTCGAGAATGCTTTAAAACTTCGATTGCCAATACTTGCAATTTGTAGAGGTGTTCAATTCTTTTCCGTTATGCAAGGTGGTAATTTGATTATTGATATACCTACAGACATTCCAGGTGCAATGATACATGGGAAGCTTGATGGGCAAGATTCGCAGCATACTATAACAATTGAAGCAAAGTCATTATTGCATAAACTAACTCGTGAGGATGAAACAACAGTCAATAGTGCACATCATCAAGCTATAAAGATTCTTCCCTCCGAATTTCTTGCATCTTCGCATGCTCCCGATGGAATCATAGAATCTATTGAATGGGCAGATCCGACAGGCAAACCTTTCTTCATGGGTGTTCAATGGCATCCTGAAAGAATGGATTATTCTTCACCTTGTTCCTCTTCCATCCGACAACATTTTTTGATGGAAGCAGAATCATATTCACTGTTAATGCGATGAATAAACCTATTCTATTTCCAATCATATGTTTTTGTGGATTGTTGTTTTCATGCACAACCAAGCAATCAAGTTATGAACCAATTAAAGGCATGGATATTGGTCCAAGAGAGCGATACATGAATATGGTATTAGCAGACCCAAAGACAGGCAGTATTCCTCATCACAGCAGAGCGGATGAATTGGTATTTGCAAAACGATTTCATAATACTGGAAGTGATATTACATTCAAAGTCGCGAATGATAATCTATGGACATTTGCCGGCCCAAATAATGTGGGTGGAAGAACAAGAGCATTACACCTGGACATACGTGATGAAAACACGATTTTAGCAGCTGGGGTATCAAGCGGTATTTTTAAATCTACAGATCAAGGTAAGTCTTGGAGAAAAACATTAAGAAACGATCAATTGCAGAGTATTACCAGCATTATTCAAGATAAGAGACCAGGTAAAGAAAACAATTGGTATGCAGGGACCGGAGAATTTCACGGCAATTCATCGGATTTGAATGGTGATGGTATCTATCATAGTTCAGACAATGGAGAATCTTGGAATCTACTTTCTGCAACACAATCCAAAACACCACAAATATGGGATGGCTCATTTGAATTTATATATAAGATTGTACAAGATTATTCCAATCTTCAACAAGATGAAATGTATGTTGCAACCGCACTAGGAGGGATTCTACGTTCAACCGATGGTGGTAAATCTTTTCGAACCGTCTTGGGCAGTCTTGGAAATCAGTCATCATTGTTTTCCGACATTACAATAACTCCTACAGGCATAATATATGCAACAATGAGTCAAATAGGAGGGGGAGGAGCAATCTCCAAAGTAAAAGGCATTTGGCGTTCGGTTGATGGAGTAAAATGGACAAATATCACACCAACTGGATTTCCTGAACAATATTACAAAATCGCTATTGGAGTCAATCCTAAAGATGAACGACAAGTATATTTCTTCGGTTACACACCAAATAGCGGAAAACAATCGAGAAATTTCAGAGGAGACATAGAGTGGAATAGTCTGTGGAAGTATCATTATGTTTCTGGAGATGGTTCTGCCTCAGGCGGGACATGCGAAAATAGATCCATGAATCTTCCAACGCTTGGCGGACATTTTGGTGATCTCATCACGCAGTCAGGATATGATCTTGTTGTAGAAGTTCATCCCTATGATACAAATACGATTTTTATTGGAGGTACAAATTTGTATCGTTCAAGATCCGGATTTTTAGATACAATGAATACAGAATGGATAGGTGGATATAAACCCGGAACAATGACACCATATTTTGATACTTATCCTTCTCAACATCCTGATCAACATGGTTTATTGTTTCTTCCATCAAATCCTTTGAAAGCAATATCTTTCAACGATGGTGGTATTCAAATGACAGACAATTGCTTAGATGGAAAAACAGTGTGGAAAGATCGTAATACTTCATATGTCACTTCGCAATTTTATACTATTGCCATTGATCATGGTGAACAGCATAAGAAGACAATTATTGGAGGACTTCAAGACAATGGGACATACTATACACAAGGAAATGATCCTTTGAAACCATGGACTATGCCTCTGACTTATGATGGAGCATTTTGCGCAATTGCACAAAATGCATCGCGATATTATATGTCTGCACAGCTCGGAAGAGTTGTTTCCATGAAACTCGATGAAACAGGAACGATTCTTGAACGGGGGCGAATAGATCCCGTCGGAGGCAAAGATTATTTATTCATCAATCCATTCATTCTTGATCCCGAGGATGAAAGAATCATGTACTTGGCTGGTGGGAGCATCTTATGGCGTAATAATGATCTGTCAACTATACCAATGAACCGATGGGATTCAACAAATGTGAATTGGGATAGTTTACCCGCAACTCGTTTGCCGGATGGTGAATTGATCACATCTGTTTCCGCATCTAGGAATCCTGCTCATACAGTGTATTATGGGACAAATAAAGGAAATCTTTATGTGATTGAGCAAGCTCATCAAGGAAATCCAACTCCAAAGAATATAACTGGTTCAGGTTTTTCAAATGGCACGATTCAATGTATTGCAATAGATCCAAGAGATGCAAAGTCTATCATTGCAGTATTCAGCAATTATAATGTTATCTCTTTGTTTCATTCTTCAAATGGTGGAGAGCAATGGACTCCCATCGCGGGAAATCTCGAGGACAATCAATCCGGTACGGGCGCAGGGCCATCTTGCAGATGGGCAGAAATTGTACCCATTGAACAAGGCTTTAAAGTATATGTTGGCACAAGCATCGGGTTGTTTTCAACCGGTGCATTGCAAGGAAATGCCACATGTTGGCAGCAAGAAGGACAAAACTCAATAGGAAATGCAGTGATAACGATGATGGATTATCGAATATCCGATGGATACATGGCTATTTCAACACATGGTGCAGGTGTCTATGTTGGTTCAATTCATGCATTGCCGGCAAAGGTTGCTTCACCTACGCTCGTCTATCCGGCTCAAGATACAACTTCACAATCAACTCTTGTACGCTATCAATGGCAACCTGCAAATGGCACTGTGTTTTCACGATTGGAGGTATCTGAGTTTCTCAACTTTTCTCAATTGACATTCTCACGTTCCATGATTCCTGCAGGAATATACTCCGGATCAACTTCATTGAGAACAGGTAAGCGATACTATTGGAGAGTTTTTGGGATTAATTCAGCAGGTGATTCCGAACCCTCTGCTATTCGAACGATGACAATTGGAAATATTTCTTCAATTAATGAAGAGGAAACCCCACTCGTGAACTTAGTAGGAAATAATTTGATGGTTTCCCATTCTGAGTATTCTATTGCATATTCCATTATTGATATTTCAGGAAGAACCGTTCGACAAGGAATATTGAATTTCTCTCCTCAATCTTCTATTTCATTGGATTTCCTTCCAAGAGGCATATATATGCTAACTTTTCCAAACAAGAGCAATAGTAAGCCATATATTTTTAATAGCTTAGGTCAATATTAAGATATCATAACATTGGAATGTTCAAGAAGTCTGAATGAATAAGCTAAATTTGAGTATTATAGAGGTTTATGTTGTTTATGCGATTCATTCATTCGATTGCCTTCATCAGTTTGTTTTTTCTGATGGGAGCAGCAGTCCAACAATCTACTTTAACCATAAAAGGTTCTGATACGATGGTAATCTTGGTCCAACGATGGGCTGAGTTATATCCGAATAAGAATCTGACTTTTCAAGTGACCGGAGGTGGATCGGGAACAGGTATTGCTGCTTTGATTAATGGAACTACTGACATTTGTGCATCAAGTCGTCCCATGAAGCCGGCTGAAGTTGTGCAAATGAAGGAGAAATATGGTCATGTTCCTATTGAAATTCGGGTTGCTCGTGATGGCATAAGCATCTATGTGCACAAAGAAAATCCGATTTCAAAAATCACCATGAAGCAGTTGAAAGAAATTTTCACAGGCAAAATCAAAAACTGGAAACAATTGGGTGGCGCTGATCATAGTATCATTCTCTATTCTCGCGAGAACAATTCAGGGACTTATGAGTTCTTTAAAGAGCATGTTCTTTCAAAAAAAGATTTTGCACCAGCAGCCCAACATATGCCCGGTACATCGGCTGTTGTAGGAGCCGTTGCCATGGATAGATGGGGAATAGGATACGGAGGAGCAGCTTATACCGTAGGAGTAAAAGAAGTTCCGGTTGCGCTTGATGAAATTAAAACAGAATACTTTCCAAAAGAAGAACATATCCTTTCCGGGAAATATCCAATCTCTCGTTTTTTGTTCTTTTATCTAAAGGATAAACCACAAGGGCAAATGAAGGAATTCATTGATTGGGTTATCGGTAAAGGTGGTCAGAAAGTTGTGAATGATGTTGGGTATTTTCCATCAATGAAATTCTGATTATCATCATGCCTGAATTTATACCCAAAAAACGACCAAAAAAACAAATCATTATTGAATTGCTAGCTGAATGGGGTATTCGCATTACAGCAAGCTTTTCAATCATCGTGATATTTCTGATTTTCATTTTTGTTTTCAGAGAAGCAGGAGGCTTGATTTTTGGAACTGCCAAAGAGTTACAACCCAAAGTTGAAAAGAAGGTCAAAGACTCCGATGATTTAAAACCTGAGGTGTATAATCCTGAAACCGGTGAAATCGAAAAAATCAAAGAGCCCGAGAGTAAGAAAAGTAAAGATGCGAAAAAACAATCAATTTGGGAAAATATAGCTAGCACTGTTTGGCAACCTGTTGGTAAAGAGCCTAAATACGGGATAATGCCCCTGCTCGCAGGTACTTTGAAAGTAACATTCGTAGCATTGTTGCTTGCAACTCCACTTGGAATTTTCGCTGCTATATATACCGCATTTTTTGCTAAACGCAGACTTAGGGAATGGATTAAACCCACGGTGGAAATTTTGGCGGGTTTTCCATCTGTTGTTTTAGGATTTTTCTGTTTGGTTACAATAGTACGTGGCGTTAATCTCATAACCACGTTTATACAACCAGGTTTGGATTCTTTTGCGTCTGGGATTGCCTTCATTCTTCCATTTGCGAAAGACTATCTTCATGAAGCATTTACGATCAGCGAATTTCATTATTCGGCAGTTGTCGGTGGTATAGGTCTAGGTTTAGCAGTGATACCCATTATTTTTACAATTACTGAAGATGCATTGTCGGCAGTTCCGAAAAGCTATCGAGAAGCATCTTTGGCGCTTGGAGCTACTGAATGGGAAACTGCCTTCAAAGTAATGCTACCAGCTGCTTTGCCGGGCGTGGTTGCTGCTGTTCTTCTTGGTATAGGAAGAGCATTCGGTGAAACCATGATTGCATTGATGGCAACAGGAAATGCTGCTCTTCTGTCATGGAATGTCTTTCATCCTGTTAGAACACTCGCAGCTACAATAGGATCAGAAACAGGAGAAGTACAATGGGGT
>SXZI01000131.1 GCA_005788035.1 Bacteroidota bacterium | reverse complement strand
CTGCTCTAACCGTTGAGCTATAGGCCCTGTTTAAGGAATCATCAATTGAACAGACCAATCATAAAGCCGATCTGAAATGCTAATCCGGATGCTTTTATACCTGTGGGTACATTATTCACAACGCTTTTTCCATTTTCTTTCCAATCACCCATGAAGCTGAGTGTATATCCTACATGCCCTCTTACAGTCACGATTCTTGGTTTGTCATTTCCAAGCAAAGCAGGAGCAAATTCAACACTTACTCCGGGATTGATCATGAAATAGTCATTGTTCACTGTATGATTGAACACATTTGGATCAAAGGGAGTACCGCCGATACCATTGTTCGTTGTATTTGCGCCTTCTGCATATTGCGTGGTGTTGATTTGCATTGAACCCCAACCGCCTGTGATTCCAGGAAGAAGATATAGCGATTTGGCAAGTGATAAAGCATAGTCAAAACCAAAACCCGTATATGCATTGGACAGTGTGACTGACCGAACGTAGTTTTTTGCACTCACAGTGAAACTCTTATCAGCAGTTGATGCGCTGCCACCAAGGTTTGTAATGGAAATTCGAACATTTGGTATAATGCCTATCGTGGCAACACCAAGTGCGCCGGTCATAGTAATGGGTGTTGACAATTCACTGAATCCAGCAGTAGTGAGTTGTGTATTGACATCGCTAAGATTCGGTGAAAACAATGAAACCATGAATCCACCACCCACACCAAAATAGGGTACTTTTTCTTCCTGAATAACGGTTTCCTCGAATGTCAATTCATCGAGTCTGTCATCTTGAGCAAGCAGTGTAAATCCACTAGCAAGAAACATCGCCAGACCAAACAGTGCGAACTTGATTCTCATATTATTCATCCGAAATGTGTGAAATGTTTGAATCATCAAACAAGACTGCAAAAATAGGGAATTCTTTGATTGTTTTGGGTATTTGTCATAACCCTTTGAAATTGGCTTGCCTTTTCTCTAAAAATGCCAAAGTACCTTCCTTGAAATCCTCTGTCCCGCAGATTTCACCAAAGTGGAGCGCTTCACTTTCCATACCCTCGGATGTACTGCAATCTATTGCAGAACGTATCGCCGCAAGACTGCCAGATATTGCCAGTGGTGCTTTTGTTGCAATCAACTCGGCTATGTTCATGCATTCTTCCAATAGGGTTTCGGCAGTGAATATATTGTTTACAAGCCCGATACGTATCGCTTCTTCAGCATTTATGATATTTCCGGTGAGAATCAATTCAGTTGCCTTTGCCGAGCCAACAAGTTTTGTGAGTCTCTGCGTGCCACCATAGCCCGGAATGATGCCAAGATTCACTTCCGGCTGACCGAATTTTGCCCCTGGAGCCGCAAATCGCATATGGCAGGACAAAGCAAGTTCGCAGCCTCCCCCCAAAGCGAAACCGTTGACGGCGGCAATCACAGGCTTTCTCATATATTCCAGTGAGGTAAAGACTGCTTGACCAAATCGTGCGAAATCTCCACCTGTTTCGGCATTTTGCTCATGTAATTGAGCTATGTCAGCTCCTGCTGCAAATGCTTTTGGACCGGATCCTGTTATAATGATAGCTCGACATTTTTCTGAATCAGCGCAAAATTGGAGCGCTTTTTGCAGTTCATTCAATAAGGTTGCGTTTAAGGCGTTTAACTTGTCTGGCCTATTCAATGTAATCAAACATATATGGCCTTTTTCTTCAAGAATAATTGTTTCAAAGTTCATGACATCGATCCTGAACGGTGATAGAGTGTGTCTAAAGGCACAATTTAGCATTTTTCGCCGTATGAGGATTACTGCATTTAGAGAGAATTTATGATACGACAATATATACTGCTATGCTTCTCATGGGTATTGGCTTTCACTCTGTTGATGCCGGTAACTGATTTGGATGCTGCTTCCAGAAAGAAAGGGAAGTCTTCTTCTTCGAAGTCATCCAAAAAGAGATCTTCAAAGAAATCCAAAAAGTCTTCGAGGTCTTCAAAGAAAGGTTCGAAGAAGGGTCGTTATGCCAAAAAAGGTAGAAACAGAAGATCATCTTCCTCATCAGGCCATAATCAATTTGTTTCAGTGAATGGCAAACAAGTGTTTATTGAGGATACGATGATTGCCCCTGGATTGCGGTATATGCATTTTTTATATGGCCCACTCAATCATCCGGTATATGCCGTTGAAATGGATGTTAATGACCCTACATTGAAGATCGGCGTCATCAAAGGCCTGAACAAAAATGATGGATTGGAGCGTATAGGTGACATGTTCATGCGCATTGACACCACGGTGAGGGATAGTTTACTTTCTGCTGTTAATGCGAATTTCTGGAGAGCATATCGTAATACCGCCATTGGTCCACTTGTACTTAATGGCGAAGTGATTCAAATGGGTAATGAGAAGAAATGGACTAGTGCCTTTTTTGATTCAAAAAATAAAATGTATCTCGGTAGATATGATTTGCAAGGAATCATTAGAACAGAAAGTGGAGAGAAATATCGAATCTCATATACGAATGAAAGACCAAGTGTAGATGGCATCGCGGTGTATAATCTATATGGCGGCACTTCGATTCCTCATGTTCCAAATATGCAATTGGATAAAGCTGCAGAAGAATTTCTTGAAAACAGACCTCAGTCTGCCGAAGACTCCACAGAAGAAGAATTGGACATGGAACAATTGAAAGCTGAATTGGCGGAAATGAAAAGGCAATCGAATATTGAATATCCTTTGATTAAAGTACAAGTTCGATTTTTGCGATCACCAACAGTAAATAAAGAGGTCCCTTGCTTAGTAAATGCTGTTGACACCGGAACTGTTGCCATGCCTCTTCGTGGAGCCATTATATCGCTTGGAAGAGATTTTCCAGCAGATAAATTACCTGTTGCCGGTGATACATTATTCATTCGATATTATACAGCTGAAAAGGATACTATTCCATTTGTTCAGGCAGTATGTGGAACCCCGCGCTTGATTGAATCCGGAGAAGTTCGTCAGCAAGCCGTGAGCGAGGGTTCGCGCAATAGTAGATTCATTGGACATAATCTTCCACGTACAGCGATTGGAACGAATACAAGGAAAACCAAAAACTGGTTGGTGCTTGTTGATCCATCAGGTAAAGGAAGAGGTGCAACATTGGATCAAATGGGCGCCATCATGAAAAAGCTTGGCGCGCATGATGCATTGAATCTAGACGGTGGTGGTTCTTCAATGATGATGGTTTGCGGCGAAAATGTTTGCAATAATTCACGTGTTCCAAGTGGTAGAAGAATTTCATGCGCACTTGCTGTATTCCGAAAACAAAAAGTTCTTCGTGAGCGATTGCAGGATCAGAATCAGGCAGAATAAAAAAACGGGATGATCTTTTGGATCATCCCGTTTTTTATATGTTCTTTGTTCGATCAATAGGAATATCTTTTTGCATCACCAGTCGCAAGAGGTGCGAGATCACGATGTTCAAGTCTTCGAACACCGATCAAACGAGTATCATAATAGGTACTTTCAAGTGAGGAAACTGTTACGCCATAGCGTGAGCTTGCATGAGCAAACAAATTGTCTCCAAGATAAATACCAACATGTGATACATACACTTCTTTGCGTGTATGGAAGAAAACGAGATCTCCGAATTTCATTTCGGATTTGTTTTTGATTGGTCTTCCAACATTCCATTGAGTTGCAGCGGTACGTGGGAGAGTTACATCTCCTGCGCCTGCAAAAACAGCTCTTGTGAATGCAGAACAATCAATTCCTGATTTGGATGTTCCACCATAGACATATGTGGTTCCAATCCAATTCATGATTTCATCCATAATGGCTTTTCTTGCTATTCCACCATCAGTGGTTTCATTTGCCGAAGGATCATTTGGATCGCTATCGATATATGAAAGCCACAATGAGCGGAAAGCATCCATGTCAACAACTACATCGTCTTCTTCTTCAAGTTCGGTTACATCCTCACCTTCGGAAATCATTGAGCCTGCTACGGCTTCTGATGCAGTTAATTCGCCCTCATCAATGTGTGAAGAAAGGGACTGTTGTGTTGAGAGAGCCTCGGCAATAGAGCCAGTATTCGTGGCGATGTCCGTTGTCGGGGTTAGGTCAGCATCCGGTTCCAAACCGGCCAGTCTAGAGAGATCCTCATTGTTGTTGAGGTAGTCAAAGGCAAGTTTCTTGCCTGCGACACGATCACATTTTGTTTTTGAAACATGAACGATTTTGTAGCGATGCTTCTTAGATTTTTTCTTTGAAGCAACTCGTTTCGTTACCTTTCGCTTGTCCGATTTTTTTCGGGCAGCATATGAGCTATTGGTTGGCAAAGCTAGAGCAATCACGAAGAGAACCAAGCTGAGCCAGAAAGGTACGAGGGGTATGGACTTACGCATAATCACCTCTGTAATTGTAAAAAATACCTTGTCTGGTAGTATGGTGCCGATCCTGTGAGGCGGATCGACGTTCTTCCGGGCGGCGCGTCTGTTGAGCCGATAGCGGAAGCTTAATTAGCGCTTTCGGAAACGTACTTTTTCAAGTGATAGTGTTCCGAAAATTCCCGGGCGGAGACCGATAACGGGACTTTGTGCTAATCGATAGTTAATTGTGTAATATAAAAACACCCAGGGAGCTTCTTGAATAATCAACCGCTCCATTTCATTGTATGCTTTGAATCGCTGTTCGGAAGTTAATCCGGGCCATAGAGACAATTCATACAGTGAGTCAACACTTCGATTCGAAAATCTTGTGTCATTCAGGCCTTTGGGCGAGGCCATTTTTGAGTAAAAGAGTGCGAGTACATTCTCCGGATCGGGATAATCCGCAATCCAATTCCCACGCCAGAATCCTAATTTTCCTGAATGCATCATTGCAGAATGTTCAGGAAAATTGACTTGCCTTAATGAAGTTTTGATGCCGAATTTGAGCCATTGCTGTTGCAATGCTTCAACAATCTGCACCGTGGTTGCATTATTGCCGGATTGAAGTGTAATCTCCGGCAAACCAAGTCCGCCGGGAAAACCTGCCTCCTCCAACAATGCTTTCGCTTTGGCAGGATTATATGCATAACCTTTGACTTCAGAAGAAAATCCGGGCATTGAAGGTGAAAGGGGGCCATGCTCTGCAGGTATTCCTTTTCCTTTCAATACATATGTACATAGTGCTTTGCGGTCTACCGCATAATTCAGTGCTTGTCTGATTTTTGCAGATTTCCATAATGGCATGCGTGATGTTTCAGCATTTGCATTACCATCAAGCATTATTCCGCAAAAAACTATGTCCTGTGCCTCTTCTCGAAACAGTATATGGTTTGCATATGATTCAGTGAGTTTGCCATCCTCAAGAACTCTCGGTAGAAAAATTGGGTCTATGGAGAGAATCATATCCAGATTCCCATTATCATATTCCAAAAATTCCGTCTTCGTGTCCTTGATGAATTGAACAATGACAGTATCCAAATATGGCAAACGTTTGCCCTCATCATCAAACTCATGATAAGATGTATTTTTCTTGAGTTCAATGAATCTGTCCTGCTCCCAACGATGAATCATAAATGGACCCGTTCCAATTGGATGAGTCCCGAATGTTTCTCCATATTTCATGACTGCCTCTTTAGGGACAATCCTGCAATATGGCATGGTAAGTAGGGAGAGCAAAGGTGCAAAGGGCTTTGTCAAGACCAATGTCACCGTGCTGTCATTGATAACCTTTATCCCTTCAATGTGCAGATTCTCGATGCCTTTCTTACGGAGTTCATGATATTCATCGGCGCCTTTTAGGCGATCACGAAAAATCCAAAAACCTGTCGTCTTGGTACGAGGATCGCAAATCCTTTCAAAACTGAATTTCACATCCGATGCATTGAATGTCCTTGAATAATCAGGTGATCCAAAACATGAGTCTTTATGAAAGAAAACATCTGTTCGAAGATTAAATGTCCAATTGAGTCCGGAATCATCTACATTCCAAGACTTGGCCAATCCGGGGATAATTTCGCCATTTGTGTCTAATTTCACCAGACATTCGAAGATGTGACCTCCAATATGAATGGGCCCGGAGATACCGGCCATTGCGGGGTCCAAGGTTGTCAAACCCTGTGGTTCATTATAGGTGAATGTCGCATCTTTAGATTGTTTGTCATTCCCACATGAAAGCAGGAATGAACACAAAACAATGATGCAAAACTGTATTCCAATTGTCAAAGAACATGCGAATCGCTTGGAATCGCTTTTTCTACCAATAAATGGAAATCGCCTTTTATTGGAGTAGGCAAGTAAAGGAATTTTAGGCACATGACCAAGAAAATCAACAACTTGCATCAACATCTGTCGGTAAATAAGCGGAATTCGAAAATAGCTAAGCATATCATTTAACATCATGAAATACAATAAGTTAGAAGAAGAAAGCGGAAAATATGTTATGGCGATTTTTTGAAGCATTTCTTTTTGGACAATGTGGATAAAAAGCCAATGCGTTCGCGCTTTGAAAGATATATTTTTGTCATATGAAGATGTCAGCATTTCAAAAGTCGCAATTCGCAATTTTCCTATTCTTTGCCACATTATGGTTTGGTGGCGGATTGGCTCGCACGGCCATAGGTTTTGACTTGTTCCTGCCAGGTACTTTGGACATCAAGCCATTTCTGAGCCAGGAACAAATTAACTATTCTATTCGATTGATGGGCGTGACGGCTTATTATACGATTGCAGGTTATGTTGTTAGCTTCGCAAGTGCACTGATTCTTTTGATGTCATTAAAGGGAAGTATTAAAAAAAGGGGATGGCTCTTCATGGCAGTGTTTTTGTATTTCTTTTTTTCTCCCTATGAATTATACCTTTCATGGCTTGATCTTCAATTGATTTATCGCATTAATGACATTGATTTTGTAAATTTGCTCAAAGATGATGGATTGCTTTATGTGTTCAAACAACGCTTTCATCCGTGGATGACAGCAATTAGCTTTCTCTCTCTGCTCTCCTATATCACCGCTTTGCTCTTTTTGGCGTGGCAGCCGCTGAATGTGCATGACAAGGCGGAACATTCTGAATGAACTAACATTGAAATATCGTGAAATTACAAAGCATTTTAGACGACATGCTCAGTCTTGCGCATGATCTGAATTATTCTGTTCGAAGGGAAAAAGGAAATTTTAGAGGTGGTGATTGTCGCGTGAATGATGATCGCTTCATCGTATTGAATTCGCTCATTCCTTTGGAATCAAGAGTAGTATTATTGGCCAGGATTTTGTCGAAACATGATTTGCAAGACAAAGAATTGAAGCCGGCAGTGAAAGCCGTCATTGAAAAAGAAAAGGGAAAAGAAGGAAAAGGGCAAACAATAGAAATGGATTTCCCGACCGATTCATAAAGAAAGCCCGCATGAGCGGGCTTTTGTTTTTCAGCTTAATCGTACAGGCATCACAAGAATCAATATGTCTGTGGCTTCGCCGGTAGGTTCAATCAAAACAGCTCGATTCGGTGATGAAAAAGATAATCTCACCATGCCGGACTCATCGCCCGACAATTGCTGGAGTGCTTCTTCCAAATAGCGATGATTGAAACCAATCTCAAATGAATCCCCGCCGGTGAATTCACATACAGTTGATTCATCAGCATTACTTCCGGATTCATCATCCTCTCCATGCACATGAATTCTATCAGGAGTCAACGTGATTTTGATTTGCCTGCTTGTACTGCTTGTGAACAATGCAACTCTTTTGATAACACCCACCAAATCCCTTTGATTGACTATCGCAATTTTGTCATTGTCAACTGGAATCACATTTTCATAAGGTGGGAATCTCTCATCAATGATGCGTGTGATCACGGTTGTATCCTGCATGGCAAAACGGGCATGTGTTCTTGTGACAGACATGTCCACATCCGAATCAACCTTGCGCAAAACTTCCATTGCACGTGAAGGAATGATCACATCCAAATCATCAGGGAAACCTTCTCCGCGTATAATCACTCTTGCCAAGCGATAACTGTCTGTTGAAACACCAACAACATGATTGCCACGGAATTGGAACAATACGCCGGTCATTGCAGGACGATACTCATCATCAGAAACTGCAAACATTGTTCTATTGGCAATTTTCATTGCATCTGCGGCGGAGAGATGAGCATTCTCGCCATCAGGAAATACTGGCTGCTGAGGGTAATCCGCACTATCCATTCCTTTCATGGTGAATGTGCCGCCCTTGGTTGAGAATTTGATATCCAAATTGGAATTGATATCAACCAATACAGAGCCTTCTTGTCCAAGTGATCGCAAGAGATCATTGAGTTTTCTTGCCGGTATCAAAACTGTCCCTTGCGCTTCAACCATGCAAGCAGTACTTGTGGATATTGTCATTTCCTGATCGGATGCAATGAGCTCCAATCCAGTTTTGGTAGCAGTACAATATACATGCTCCAAT
>SXZI01000130.1 GCA_005788035.1 Bacteroidota bacterium | reverse complement strand
GTTACCCTGGCACTGGTGAATCCAAGTTTGATGCATTGCCTGGCGGATATAGAGCTTTTGGTGGGGATTTTCATGGAATATTAACACAAGGTCAATATTGGTCTTCAACATTAAATCCAAAGAATGCATCTGAAGCTTACTGTGCTTCTTTTGGTTATGCAACACCAATGTATCCGGTATCTCCACAAGCTGTGAATTTGGGTTTTGGACTTTCTATTAAGTGTATAAAAGACTAATACATTGAATTTCACCACTTTTTTGTATCACATTTGTATCAACATGCATTCCGGGTGATGTAAAGTATTGTAATATAGTGGCTTATAATTATTTGGATTATTCAGATGAGGGGTCGCCGGAGGCGGGGTGAGATTCTTCATTCCCCTCAGACGAGGGGTCGCCGTAGGCGGGGGTGGGAAAATCGTTAAATGAAAATTGGAGAATGTAGAAATGTTATTTCCCCTCGTGTTGAAGGATGCCCGATGTAATGGATGCATGTGGTTTTTAGACTGGATATGCAATCTCGGCTTCGATCGACGAGCAGTGTATGAGTAGGTATTTTGTTTACCGAACGAAGCCGAGTTGACATTAGCTCTATTTACTTACTTTCATTCAATTTGTGATAATACATATAGGAAATGATTAGCACGCCGAGAACAATAATTGGGAAGAATGTTTGACCAATCAGACCATCTACTATTCCATGACTGATAGCAGCAAATAAGAAGTCGAATGCAAATCCTGCATAAGCCCATTCCTTGACTCTCTTTGGAATTTGTGGCAAAACCAAAGCGAGCACACCTAAAATTTTGAAGACAACCAATACATTCCCAAAATATTCGGGATATCCTAAATGGCGAATACCTTCTTTTGCCATTTCAGATTGTGACGTGAATGCGGGCATCACACCTTCAAGTAAGGCAATGAAACCAGTGGAAATCCAATAGATAATGACATTCTTTTTCATAAACAGTACTCTGGGAATAAAAGGAATATAGTGATGTGGATTGCGGTTGAATTAGATTATTTCAATAGTACTTTGATTGCAACATACTTCAGTTTCATGATTTAATGAAATCCGAATTCCTTAAATCTCTCACCATCAAATCTGCAGATCTTTTCTCCATTGGTCACAAAAAGCAAATCACCTGCATTGTTCTTGGATATTGTCCAGATTGCTTTACCGGTCAATCCATCTTTTTCTGTGTATTGTTTCAGATTGGTGCCATCATAGGACCAAACACCGGCATCTATGGTACCAATCCATAATAGACCATTTTTGTCTTCATTGATGCTGAACACTCTTGCCAATGTATTGTCTTTTTGGGTGTCGAGTTTTTTGAGAAAATCAGGATTTCCTAAATGATGCTCTTCTGTGATATTTCTTAGTTTTTTTCCATCATACGAGAAAAGACCACCACCATTATTACCAAACCACAAAATCCCTTTGCTATCTTGAAAAACTGTTCGAACAGCAGCGGAAGCAAGAAGTTTTTCAGTGAGATATGTATTTTTTTTGCCATCAAATAAACATACACCTTTGGATTCTGTTCCGAAAACCATGATTCCATTTTTATCAATCAATGAAGAATACACAGAATATGGTCTGCTATTATCAAAACGATGAGGTTTATATGTATCAGGATGTATAACGAATGAAGTAAATGTTCCGCCATCAAAATAACAGATATTTCTACCCAGTCCGAAAAACAATCCTCCCTTCTGAGCATTCAGCGGACCTGATTTCGCATTCTTGATGGAATCGGTATAAGTGAAGAATTGCAATCCATCGAATAATGAAATACCATCTCTGGTCGTGAACCATAATCTGCCGTGAATGTCTTCTTGTATTCCTAATACGAAATCACTTACTAGTCCATCTTTCGTCGTGAAATGTGTGAGCATGGATTGAGAATATCTATAAACTCCGTCCCCATTGGTGGCAATCCAATAATCACCATTGTTCAATTGGAGGATGCAATCAATATTCTTACCTAATGATGTGGCTGGTTCGCCAAGTAGTATTCGACCAAATTGCGGGAGTGTCTGGGAATGCTTGTCTTGCGCCGAACAAGATGTACAAGTCAAACACAAAATGAGAATAATAAAAAGGAAGAAAGGTGAATTATGATATGTCACGATTGGATTCTACCACGTATAGAAGAAATTATACACTGCCATATTGTTTCCATATCGAACAATTATGTAGTGATTGTGAATTGTGAAGCCACTTCACGTGCTTGCTCGATATGTCTATATTCATGAGCTATGATGATGTGAATGGCCATTGATAGCGGATAGACAAGATATTTATTTGCAGGAGATGAAATGATCGCATGTGCCTTGATATGATGTTCACATTGCACAATCATATGCTTCAATTCTTCTTGATGCTGCCTGAAACGTTGAATGATATCAGCTTCAATTTCACTGTGACTTGGCTCCCATATCGGAAATGTCTTTGTCTTCTGTCTTCTATTTCCTTTCATTGATTTCAGAAGTGCTTTTCCGAGAAGAGTCGGTATGAAGGTTAACTTACCAATGAAGGGAATGGTATAAGTTCCATTATTGAGAGCATGTATAATAGGGAAATATGTGGAGTTGATGATGATCAAATGCTCAAGTATTTGAGCAATGCTCCATGCTTGTGGATTTGGTTT
>SXZI01000129.1 GCA_005788035.1 Bacteroidota bacterium | reverse complement strand
TCTGATGAGAAAAATATTTTGTCGAATATAATCAAATGCAGTATTTTTGCTGTCCATCGAGTTCCGACTTAGCTCAGCTGGTTAGAGCATCTGACTGTTAATCAGAGGGTCCGCGGTTCAAGTCCGCGAGTCGGAGCACATCATTGGCCACACATCGTGTGGCCTTTTTTTTTCCCTCAAAAGCACATGTTTTCGTATGTTGTTGAATATCACACCATTCGGAGCCATATCATGTGTTTTTCAGCAACAGCAAGTTTTAGCGCCTCCGGTGTAATCGGTGCCATTGGAGCCGGGACAATCCGAAAAGCAGACCCTGCGGATAGATTATTTGCCATCATTCCCATTCTCTTTGCCTTTCAGCAGGTTTTTGAAGGAATCATTTGGCTTGGCTTTTCCATGCCTGCATTTGAGCATTTGAGAACTATTGCGACAATGGTGTTTCTGATATTCGCATGGGCAATTTGGCCTGCTTATATTCCTTTTGCCATTGCATCTCTTGAGACCGACGAAAAAAGAAAAGGCATTCTGAATTCACTCAGAATTCCAGGTTTGATTGCCGGGATTGGTGCAATCATTCCCATCTTCATTAGTGGTCCGCAGCCCCATATCATGGATTTTCACATTGATTATTCATTGCAAAGCAATATCCCGAATCAAACAATTCTGTTGGCATATAATGCGATGTATTTATTGTGTACACTAGTCCCCATGTTCATTTCTTCTCGCAAAGGCATGACGGCTTATGGCTTGGCAAATCTTTTGGGACTCATCATTGCAGGGATTTTCTATCAAAGTTCGGTACCAAGCACATGGTGTTTTTTCTCTGCAATCTTCAGCATCATGATTTTTCGCATCATCAATCATTCACCTGCAACTGATCAATGAAACAAGCATTGATGTTCATGATATTCCTGGCTTTTCTCCATGGATGCACCGAAGGAGAAAATCCTACAATCATTCAACCCGTAAATCCTTCAGGCACATGGAAAGGTCATCCCGAACTTGATGATATCGTCATGTATGAAGTCAATCTACGTGCATTCAGCAATGAAGGAACCATCAATGGATTGATTGCACGATTGGACTCAATCAAGACATTGGGTGTGAACATGATTTGGGTGATGCCCATACATCCCGTTGGTGTACTCAAAGGAATCAATTCACCGTATTGCATCAAAGACTATACCGCTATTGGTTCTGAATATGGAATGCTCACCGATTTCAAAAGACTCGTGGACACAGCTCATGCAAAAGGCATGGGAATCATCATGGATTGGGTTGCGAATCATACTTCATGGGATCATCCCTGGACATCTATTCCGGGATTTCACACGGTGAATTCCTCAGGTGCAATTGTGCACCCACCAGGAACGAATTGGACTGATGTGGCAGATCTGAATTTTGGAAATCGCATGATGCGTGATTCAATGATTGCTGCAATGAAATGGTGGATCACCGAATGCAAGATCGATGGTTTTCGTTGTGATTATGCCGATGGAGTACCGGCGGACTTTTGGTCGGAGGCGATACGAAGTCTGGATTCATCATCAAATAAACCACTGCTTTTTCTCGCAGAAGGCACTCGGGGTGATCATTTTTCCTCCGGATTTGATCTCATCTTTTCTTGGAATTATTATTCCACATTGAAAAGTACATTCTCAGGAGGCAATGCTTCCTCAATCATTTCAACACATGCTGCTGAATATAATTCTGTTCCTGCAGGAAAACATAGATTGCGCTTTACGACAAATCATGATGAATCCGCTTGGGATAATTCACCTGTCGGTATTTTCAAAGGAGTGCAGGGTGCATTGTCTGCTTCGGTGATTACAGTTTTCTTGGAAGGAGTTCCTTTATTGTATTCAGGACAGGAAGTTGGCAGAGCGAGTAAAACACCTTTCTTTTCACGATCTCCAATCAATTGGAATGAAAACTCCGCAATGCTCAAATCATATCAAGAAATGATGGCAGTGTACACGAAGAATGCTGTTGCAAGAAAAGGAATCAATGAATTCTATTCTTATCAGAATGCAGTATGTTTCAAAAAAACATATCTAGGGAAAGAAATTCTGGTATTGGCCAATGTACGGAATCAACAAACGGTAGTTTCTTTTCCACTGATTTTGCAAAACACTGTTTGGAAGGATGCTTTGAAAGGTAATGCTGATACGCTCAGAACAAACGTGATGCTTGCACCTTATGAATATCGCATCTTGATGAATTAATTCCGTAACTCTCTTGTGGGAATCTCTTTGATATAGTAAAGATTCGTATCAAGTGACTGAACATATTCCCTGTTCATGAATGTCATGAGCCACATTCCGCTTCTATTTCGAAGGACAAAAGCTCCATACATTTTTTTGAATTGAGAATCTCTCTGAATATTGCGAAAGATATTCGCATTGAAGTAAGGAATGTTCAGAACTTTGGGTTCTTTGTTTGAAAACCCACCTGCCATCCAAAACACATCCGGCTTTTGACGATAGAATACATCGGGCACAAATGATGCATGATTTTTCATGATTCCTTGTTTTTTGATAGACTCTGCATGCGCCATTTCAACATTGTTCAAACCAAGTAGATCAATTGTTGTGCCTTCATAAGCATATGCAGTGGCACCGGCGGTGAGTACGCCCTGAATCGGTAATGAATGTCCCTCAAAAAAACCATTCAATGCTCTTGATTGTTTCCTTCCTTCAATCGCAATATTCCACTCATGCTTCAATGGTGATTCGGTGAATGCATAAACAATCCATCGAGAAGATACCATCGAAATGAATACAAGAAGTAGAATCCGTGCGTGCTTTGCATATCGCGCAAAGAATGTAGTCTTGCAAAAGGACATGATGAAGAAAGGCAAAACGGGTTGGAAGAATCTCGATAACTCAAAGTGATCACCACCCGTATAGAGTGGTATGAAGAAAGATGTGACGAACACTGTGACAATTGTCCAATCATACATCGACATCTTCCTCACAGTAGATTCAAGATATTGCTTGAACAGTTCTAGTATTGCAAGTCCCATGATAATGGGTATGATTGGCATCTGCACAAAGAATTTTGCGATATATTTCATACCGACGAATGCATTTGAAAAAATATCGGAAGACACTTTGGCATAATAGGTATTGGGTAGCGGGAAACCGAAATATGACAATCGCCAAGAGATGAGGAGTCCGGTGGTAAACAGTACGGCAAAGAGTGGCAATAAACGCTTTACTTCAAACACTCTATTGTTTATTGAACCAATTACATACACAGTTGCGAGAGCAATTCCCCATAACATGGCTTCGGGTCTGCAGAGGACGAGTAGGATAAAAAATACACACATCTTCCAGATCACTTCTTGCTTAAGTATGCCAAGAATGATCAGTCCCAGAAGCAATGTCCATAAACCTGTTTCAAGCTGTGACAATATAGTCCACTCAAAGAAACCCGGCATCACAAAGAGCAATGAAAAGAATACAAAAGAAGGTAGCGACCATAATTGTGAATCCCCATCGATATATCCCCATATTCTCGACAAGAGCAATGCAATAAGCATCACATTCAGCAGCATCAATGTCAATTCCAAAGGAAGTGACATATAATGAATTCCTGCACCAATGAGCGTCCATAGCAATGATGTGAATCCCTCCACCCTTTCACCGCCGATATTGTACACAAAGCCATGTCCTTCGGAAACATGTTTCATGTACACATGATAGATTTCCGCATCATCAACCCCGATGAATGATCGGCCATTTGCATTCCATGCAATCAATGAGCTGATCATAACCATCAGGAATGAAATCAGAAAGCGTTTCATGCCTTTGGGCATTGTATTATTTTTTATTATCGAGTGAGTATGCACCCGGACCTGTGAGGAAAATCATGAGGAAAGAAATAAAATAGAAGACCGCCAATTCTTTTTCTTCGAATGGATCTCCGCCATGTACAACAAATGCAGCAATGGCCATAGTGAACATTGCCGGAAAAGCGGCATAGCGTGTTTTGAAACCGACCAAGATGAGCAGTGGAGCAATTAACTCACAGATCACAGCCAACCCCAATGAGATCTCCGGACCCAATCCCATAAAATTGTAGAACTTTATTTCACCACCAGCTGTCAATTTCATGAGTTTTGCCCAGCCATGAGACATCATCATGAGAGAAACGGCAATACGGAATACAGGTAACCCTAGATGCGAAAAACGAGAAATCATCGAATTCATAAACATTCCTTATAGTTAAAACCAAGGTGCGCTCGTAAAAATAGCAAACTGTAATTGATTTTGCATTTCATTGGGCAGTATTTGTGTCATGAATCCACATTCGGTTCGTATATGCTTTGACCATTGATAACCCAAAGCTCCATATAATCGAAGTCTATCAAATATAGATCCTTGTAAGTTCAAAAATACTTCGCTGTATACAGAACCATATGTTTTCTTCTCTTGAAGCTGTTGTTTTGTAAAGGAAAACATGCCGGAGACAAAATACCTCAATCTAAACTGCAAGTCTTGATCTTTGATATATCGTTGCTCAAGTCGGAATCTATGTTGCACCACATGTGTATTTGAATGTTGTTTGAACAATGCTTGCTGAAAGATTCGGTGTTCGTCTTTCAGTGAGAATAATTTATAGGAATTCTGCATGAAAGTAAATGAATCGTCAAGCGGGCTGGTGAGAATATATGCATATCCAATCATGTATTGACTTTGTTCATTCGCGATATAGTTTATACCGGATCTCATGAGCAATTGATTCATGTCACCTGCGAATGTATAATCTCTATATTGAATTTCATTCCACAGTGAAATATTGCTTGTGATTGCATTATTTCCTATGTACATGAGCCAATTACCCAATGATGCATACATTTGAGTAGTGCCTGTCAGCAACAATATTGTTAAGAAAATAATCTTCATTTCTTCAAAATTTTTCTTGTATCATCATAAAACACCTGTGCCTTTTTGGCT
>SXZI01000128.1 GCA_005788035.1 Bacteroidota bacterium | reverse complement strand
GTTCAATTTGAACTAGAAAGAATATTGTCAGGAATGGGCATTTATGGTCATGAACTTAGTGATTCCTATAATCCACTTGAAGCAGGGCTTCTACATCTGATTGATTTCAAAAAAGGATGTTATATAGGACAAGAAGTAATTGCGCGATTGGATAGTTATAATAAAGTACAAAAACGTTTGATGGGCTTCATTTCAAAGTACCCGATCTCACAAAACACGATTATTTCGATTGATTCAATAGAAATAGGCATTGTCACATCTGCACTGCAATCAATAGAAGGCACGATAGGTTTGGCTTATATTCGAAATGAACATGCATTCCCTAATTCAACTGTGGATGCTAAATCAGAAGTAGCATCACAATTGTGTACCCTACTTAATCTTCCCATGAGATCATGATATGAGACGGAAACGAATGGAACAAAAGGCAGATAAATCTTATTTAAATCAAGAATTCATTCATTCCAGTGATGCGCGCCCTTTAAGGATATTATCTGAATATCTATATCCCGAACGACAATTCAAAAACCACAGCATCAATAATACCATCATTTTCTTTGGAAGTGCAAGGATAAAGTCCGACAAAGAGTTTCAACATGATCTTGAATCTTTGCAGGCTGAGCATGATTGTTCCAATGAAGAGCAAAAGCACGCTATTCAGGATAAAATACATACACTTGAAAAGCAACGAGAATTGACTGAATATTATACTGAGGCAAGAGATCTTGCAAAGATGATAACTGAGTGGTCTTTGCAATTTCCAAAGCCTAAACGGTATATAATATGCACAGGTGGTGGTCCAGGAATAATGGAAGCAGGAAATAGGGGAGCAATGGAAGCAGAGGGAGAATCAATTGGTTTGAATATAAGCTTGCCATTTGAACAAATTCCTAATCCTTATATAACTCCTGAACTTAATTTCGAATTTCATTATTTCTTTTTAAGGAAATATTGGTTTGCCTTTATGGCAAAAGCACTCGTCATCTTTCCTGGTGGATTTGGTACACTGGATGAATTAATGGAAATATTAACATTGGTTCAGACAAAGAAAATCAATAAAAAGATGCCGATCTTGATTTATGGAGAAAAATTCTGGAAAAAAGTGGTGAATTTTGAGTTTTTGAAAGAAATGGGTATGATTTCTGCTGATGATTTAAGCACAATAACATATGTCAACTCACCAAAAGAAGCTTTTGATGTCTTGACATCTGCATTAACAGAACATTATAGACTGTAAGCGATGAAACAACAGCATGAATTTCTCGACAGAGAACTTGAAGTGTATCAGAAAATAGCTCCGGCTTTATCTTTATTGGATGATCCAGATACTGATATTTCACAACATATTTCAGAGTTCTTAGCATCATTCGGTAGCTCCATTGTGCCTTTTGTACGTAGAGAAATGAAAGAACATAGTTCTGAGCAAGCGATCGAGACATTGCAATCTGTTTTGAGAAAGCTTCAAGAAGAAGGTTTGAATGAAGTTAAGGAATATGTACTCTCATGCAGAAGCAGACAAATCTCACCGGATATGTTTACACTTTTTGATTTGCTTTCACATTTTGGTTATCCTGAATCAAATGCATGGATTATTGAAGCGCAACTCAATACGATGGCCGAAGCAGTCAAGGAACATATCGAATTGACTGGAGCACATAATGAGGAACAAAGAGTAAATTCATTGAATGCCATATTCTTTGATCAATTTTCTTATAGACCTCCATCTTCACATTATTACCTTCCTGAACATTGCTTTTTTCATAGTGTAACTGAAAAAAGAATTGGAATACCACTTGCACTTTCCACTTTATATATCATACTTGGAAATAAATCCGGTATTTCATTAGAAGGTATTGGCATGCCATTACACTTTCTAGTAAAAAGTACCAAACTCGATACATTCATTGACGTGTATAATTATGGCGTTACATTAACTAGAGAGGATTGTCTTCACTTCCTCATTAAGGCAGGAATTCCCTATTCAGATTCAATGCTGGAACCTGTTGATTCAGAAGATATGCTATTCAGAATGTTGCGTAATCTTTATCACTGCTACAAAAGAGAGCAATCTGAATGGGAATTGGAACAGATAGTATCTCTCTTACAATACTTTGATATTGAACATTGATATGAACATACTATTGCATATCATCACTGATGATATTATGGAGCAAATCGAATTATCAGGATATATTCCTGAAGGACAATACACTTGCTCGATCAATCCCCCCGATATACGATCAATCGATAAAGATAAACAGATCTGTTTTATAGTTAATGTTCATGCTTCATCGTTTGATGCAATGTCATTTTTGCACTTATATGACAATATCAAAACCGAATCCAACATTGAAATCATCGCTTATACTTCAGAGATGCATGATCTTCAAACGATACATGCAGTGAAATCAATTGGGATTCAACATATGTGCACGAAGGCACAATTGGTTACCTTTTTACAATCAATTGGTGCTAATATCGCAGCACGTTAATTATGTTTTGCATATTCATTCGCATATCTTTTTACAGCCCTCGCAATACCTTCTGCCATAGACTGTTGCCCCTTCTCAGTTATGAGGATTTTCTCATCATTAACATTTGACAAAAAACCTGTTTCAAATAATACATTTGGCATCGAAGCCCCTACCAATACTAGAAATCCAGCCTGATTTACCCCTCTATTGAAAAGACCTGTTTTATTCGAAACTTCTTTTTGAAGCATTGCAGAGAATTTTTCACTGAATTTTACGAATGCTGATTGAGCCATTGTTGAAATTATCAATTTTTCTTCGCTCATATCATCGTAGTTTATCTGTTCTTTCTCCAAACGAATTGAAGAATTTTCCTTTTCAGCAACTCTGACAGCTTCTGAATTTCTCCCAGGACGAAGGATATAAGATTCACATCCATTTGCTGGATGTGGCTTTGACGGCATGGAATTACAATGAATACTAATGAATAACTTACCCTTTTGTTTATTGGCAATTTGCCCCCTGCGATATAACTCAACGAAGGTATCATCATCCCGAGTCATGACAACTTTTGTTGAGGGTAATTCCTTCTTCAACAATTCTTTTACTTTTTTGGCGATTGAGAGTGCTATGTCTTTCTCTTTATAACCATTTATTGATATAGCTCCAGCATCTTCACCGCCATGACCAGGATCTAATACAATTACATCCAGATCCCAAGCACCGATTGATTGCTTAGGTGTTTGTATGATTTCTTGTTTTTTAAGACGAACAGAAACTTTCACTGTTTTGGGTGAGGTTTTTTTGATGCTGACATCTTCGATGTCTTTTGAAAATCTGACAATATACAATAAGTAGTTTCGGATTTTTTCTTTTGAAAATGCTTGTACATGTTCATGCTTAATCAATTCAGAAAATGTAGAGATGCCATTTTCAGCATTAGGAAAACGGACAATCAGTTCCCTACCTCTAATTTCTGGTTTTTGGTATTGTTCTATTGGAATATTAGCTGCAAAAGTTATATATACATCTTGATTATCTATATCGAGCGTAATTCTTGATATTGTACATACTTCCTTGTTAGCAATGGAGGCGGATTCAGCAATAGCTTGTAAACTCAAAGAATTGATACTTTCACTACCAATTGGTTCTATCGAGACAGAAGTTTGTTCGTTTAAGGACCTTTGTTCATCTCCCTGATCAATGATGAGACTTTGTTCTTGATCCACCGGAGGTTCTATCAAATTTTCATTATCAGACTCATCGGTTACGGATTCTGCTGGAATGGCGAATGTTGCAGCGATGGCTGGGTCAATTCCTTTTCCAATACGATAGGATAGCTCATTGTTTTTAAAAATCGATCGCAAACCGAAAGAATTTATTGCAGTTGTGAATTCCTCAAATGGAACGATGATTTCGCTTTGCTGTCGGATTGCTGGATAGCGCATGGTTGCTTTGAATTGAGAGCCATCAGACAATTGATATAATAGAGCAGATGATTGGGAAACAATATAGAGATTACCTTTTTTGAATGAAACCGTGTTCTTCGCGGGATTGTAAGAAGAACCAGTCAACAGTTGCGATACGATATCAGTTAGTTTAACATAAAGTTTTTGATTGATCCTACTGGCCCTAAGTGATGTGCTTACTTGATTGGGGAGGTAGCATATAATCTCTTCGGCTGTGAGTTCAGGAGAACACAGCATTGTAAAGAGAATGAAGATTTCAATGAGAATATGCATCATTGCAATTGACAATGAAGTAACCTTTTAATAAGATGAGTATGATCATTGTACAGAAGCAATAGCCTTGGTTATTGCAAGCAATACTTCATCATTCATCAATGCCGTTTGCAATTGCATACCAATTGGTAGCCCTTCAGATGAATTGCCTGCAGGAAAACTAATTGCAGGGATGCCAGCAATATTTGCTGAAACAGTAAAATAATCTGAAAGATACATTTCGAGAGGATTTTTAATTTCTCCTCTTTTAAAAGGTAAACCAGCTGTTGTAGGTAAAAGTAATGCATCGGCTTTTGAAAATATTGAAGCATACCCTTGTACTATTGCTCTTCTTGCCTTTTGGGCTTTTACATAATATGCTTCATAATACCCAGATGAAAGAACATAAGTCCCCAGCATTATTCTTCTCTTTACTTCCATACCAAATCCAGTGGAGCGCGATGCAGTTGTCATGTCGATCGTGGAGGAATCTCTCCAACCGTAGCGAACTCCATCAAAACGCGCAAGATTTGACGATGCTTCCGCAGTAGCCAATATATAATATGTTGGAATCCATGCTTTAGAACCTGGTATAGCTTGATGTATGAATTTCACGCCAAGGGCAGATAATTTTTTTACCAACTCTTCATAGGTTCTTCTGACATCTTTATCCAAGCCCACAAGTTCTTGTTCAGGCAGAATAGCAAGAGTCAATGTTTGAAGATCAAATGGTTTCTTTATAATCTCACTTGATTGTGTGGCAGGTTTTGGATCAGTTGTGGAATCATGAGGGTCATGACCTGAGATTGCGTCAAATACCAATGCCATTGTTGAAACATCTCCTGAAAAGATTCCAATCTGATCCAACGAAGATGCAAATGCGGTAAGGCCATAGCGTGATATTCGTCCATAACTTGGTTTGAATCCATAGATTCCACAGAAAGCTGCTGGTTGCCTTACTGACCCACCAGTATCAGATCCTAAAGAAGCATGACTAAGACCAGCAGCTACTGAAACAGCTGATCCAGAAGATGATCCACCGGGAACATAACCAGGAAATTGCGGGTGATCTGTTGGACCGAAATATGAAGTTTCACCACTGGATCCCATAGCAAACTCATCCATGTTTACCTTTCCAAGAATGATTGCTCCTTGGTTTTTCAAGCGTTGAATCACGGTAGCATCATACATGGGTTGAAAGTGCTCAAGCATTTTGGATCCACATGTCATAGGCATTCCGGTGGTGGATATATTATCCTTGACCGCAATTGTCATCCCTTTTAATGAATAACCTTCATGATTTTGTTGATCAAGACTTTGTGCTTCTTGCAGCACATTTGGATTCATGGATAAAAAAACATTCAATGATTGTTGATCATTGATCCGTTTTATCAATTGTTCCGTGATTCCCACAAAGG
>SXZI01000127.1 GCA_005788035.1 Bacteroidota bacterium | reverse complement strand
TTGCAGAATATGGGATGATTGGTGCAAATGCTATGGACAATGCATGCAATACCTGTGAGCACAAGAACATCGTTTTCGCACACTCTTCTTGATCGGATTTGATTGATTTCCAAGGCTCTGCATCATTGAAATATTTATTTGCAGAACGAGCTATATTCATCGTCTCCATAACAGCATCTCTCAATCTAAACGTATGATAATGTTGAGATGAAAGTTTCATTCCCCAATGAAGAGAGGCAAGCATCAAACGATCATGATCATTGAAATGAACATTGTATTCAGATGGAATTGCTGAAAGCATATCCTCTTTTGAAGACCATGTTTGTTGATCAAAGAAGTGCATTAGTCGTTTCCAAGTATCGGGAAGATCGCGATATATTCCGGAAAGCGTCGGGACTTTTGATTCAAAGTTTTTGGTCAAAAATTGTGTGACACGGTTGATGAAATTACCGGGAATTGCGGCTAGTTCATTATTGGTCTTTGCCTGAAAATCTTTCCAAGTAAAATCACTGTCTTTTGTTTCAGGAAGATTCGTGGCAAGCGCATATCGCAATATGTCGGCATTACTCTCTCCGGGAAAATCTTGCTGATAGTCACGGAGGAATATTCCCCAATTCTTGGACTTTGAAAATTTCTTACCCTCGAAATTCAAGAACTCATTTGCAGGTACATATTGCGGAAGAATCATTTCGCCTTTTGACATCAGCAACATTGGGAATATCAATGTATGAAATACGATATTGTCTTTACCAAGGAAGGCAACATAATTTCTGTCTTCACCTTTTGGATCTGACCACCAATCTTTCCAGGCATGTTCATCAAGACCATTATTTTGAGCCCAATGCTTGGTTGCTGAGATGTATCCCAAAACGGCTTCGAACCATACATAGATCACTTTGCCTTCTGCACCATCGACAGGGACTTGAATTCCCCATTTCATATCACGTGTTGCGGCTCTGTCATTCAAGCCCTGCTTCAACCATGATCGGCTTTGTTGCAATACATGATCTTTCCAATCTTTTGAATGTGATTCTATATACTCTTCCAATTGATCCTGGAATTCACCCATCTTGAAATACCAATGCTTTGTTGATTTCACGATCGGTGATTTTCCACTGATTACACTCTTGGGAGAAATCAATGCGGTTTGTTCATAGGTTGCACCGCAACTATCACATTGATCACCACGTGCACCATCTTTTTTGCAATTAGGACATATCCCCTCCACATATCTATCGGGAAGAAACATATTCGCAGTTTCATCAAAGAATTGCGGCTCCTCTTTTTCAATGAGCAAACCTTTCTTTAACCAGTCCGTAAAGAATTCTTTGGCTGTTTCATGATGTGTTGGAAGTGAAGTGCGAGAGTATATGTCAAAACTCATCCCAAAACCGGCAAATGCCTGTTCATTCATGGGATGATATTTATCGATGATTGCTTGAGGAGTTGTCTTTTCTTTTTCGGCACTGATTGTTATGGCAACACCATGTTCATCGGAGCCACAAACAAATAACACTTCCCTGCCGGTCAACCGAAGAAAACGAGCATACATGTCCGCAGGCAAATATGCCCCGGCTAAATGTCCGAGATGGATATAACTGTTTACATACGGCAATGCCGCGGTGATGAGTGTTTTTGCCATGAAGTGTCTCTGCTAATGTCATGTGCAATTTACTCATTTTCGGGGAGTAGATGGCAATCACACAATGTACACACTCATTGATCTCTATGTGAATGTTGATTAACCTTTGAAGGAATGAATATCACTCATACTCTTCATCCCATGAACATGGTTTGAACTGATATTCCACTCTTCGATTTTTTTGCCTACCCTCCGGTGTGGAATTTGGGGCAATCGGACAACATTCACCCATACCAATTGCAGTAATCCTGCTCTCCTCAACTCCACCTTCAATCATTATTCCGGCAATTGCATCTGCGCGACATTTGGATAATTCCAAATTATCCTCTTCTGTACCAATACTATCTGTATGAGCCACTATGTTGACACATGTGTCCGGATGACTCAACAAATAGTCGATGACTTCCTGTATTTTCGGAAAACAATATTCATTAGATTCGCACTTATTATATGGGAATTCACACCCCTCTAAAATCGGCGGAGGAGGTGGAGTAACAGGAATTGTGTCATGAATGATGATTGTGTCCTTAGGGCATGGCGGACACTTATGATCGCATGGCGGACACTTATGATCGCATTTTGATGGATCATGCGGGCAATTCTTGCAGTCATTTTCAATAAAAACATACTTGTAGAAATAAAAGTAATAATGACTGTAGTGAGTGCATGAACAGAACATGCAACTATTATTGATGAAAATATTGACATTCCAATTGAAGATGATAGGGTGGAAGCAAATTAGACAGCGTGGTTGACAATCGATAGTGATATGACAATCAATCCCAAAGCAATTATCTTTACATGGTCTTCCGGGACAATTCTCGCGAATGCATCGATATGCAGGGTATTCGGCACGCGTACATTTTCTTCCTGGGCAACCAAGATATGTACATGATATTGTTGTGCATGAATCATCGACAATATCAGTTCCATGTTCATGATAATCAGGATTAACACGAAGCAAAAGATTTCCACCTGTGAATCTCCCTCCTGGCGTATTGAGTGTTGAAGCATCATTCAGTAATCCCAAAGAGAATACTCCAAATGACAATTCAAGACCGAAACGAGCTTCTCTCAATACAGGATTAACCATGAATGAGGTTGTGAGCATATTATTTCGGGTATGTGCACTTACACCAAGTTCAGCTGAGCGTTGTTCTCCTGAAAACAATAAAGTATCAGATGTGACTTGATATCTTCCAAGAAGGGTTAACCAATCGGCAAGTGAATATGCCATGGTGAGATTATACGTTAATTCATCAGAGTTGATTGAATTAAAATTCGTGATCCCCGCCGATACCAATAATTGATTAAATGGTCTGTGAATCAAAGAGCCATTGAAACGTATTGAGCTTGTGCCAAATTCAGAATATCGGAATGCACCCCCGAGCCATGTATTGTTTTCAATCAGATTGAAGCCCAATCCCCAATAAAAACTAAATGGTATATACGGTGAGTTTGCTTGCGCACTTTTATCGGATATCAAACCAAATCCAACACCATCCTGCGAATAGAATCCGCCAACCTGTTTATCATAGGCGAAGTTTCGCGTATATGGAAGTACAAGTACAAGGTCAGAATTCGTGCCGATACCCAGTAATGCAGGATTCCAACCGATGGATGTGGCATCATTAAATAATGTAAGTGAGCGATTGGTAAAGCGCTCC
>SXZI01000126.1 GCA_005788035.1 Bacteroidota bacterium | reverse complement strand
GTGATTCGTACTGCTCAGGATAAATTCAGAGCGATGTCAACATATTGTCCGCATGAAGGTGGTACAATCGGTGTTTCAACTAATTCAAAAGCAATATGTCCAAGACATGGTGCAATGTTTGGATTGAGTGAAGGAAATTTCGCACAGAATATTGGCGGAGAAACAACCTCTTCAGCACAGACATTTGACGTCCTTTTCAATCAGAGTGCAGGTAGCATAACCATTTCATTTTGATGTTAACAACGCAATCATATAATTCCAATACTCTAATGGACTCATTGCATTCATTGTTGTCCACGGGGCATTATGAGCAATTGGAACAAGAGTGCATGCAAGTGCTTGAATCCGAGAACAATCAATCTCATGATGTTCTGGCGATGACACATGTATTATTGTCACAATCGCATTGGAGAAGAGGAAATAGAACCAAGGGTGAGATCTATTCTGCAATTGCATTGAAGATGTTAAATGAACATGGATCAACATGGAGCAATACACTTTGTTCTCAGATTTATGGTAATGCGGGCGCTCTGCATTTACAGGCCGGAATGTTCGAGAAGTCCCGTGAGTATTTGAAACTAGCTCTTGAATTATGCATAGATGATAAAGATACCGATGGTATGTCCAAGTATTTGATGAATCTTGGAGTGCTTCATTATTATATGGCAGAGTTTCAGGAGGCGCTACGATATTATCTTCAAGGTTTGGAGCTTGCGAATCAACTTGGGGATCAAAGAAAAATTGCGAGTTGCGAAACAAATATCGGTATGACTTATGTGAGTATCTCTGAATATGAAAATGCACTAGTCTATTATAAGTTAGCATTACAAAGAGAAGAGTCATTGGGTAATGCCATTGGTATAGCTAGTATATTGGGTAATATGGGAGTGGTGTATAGCAATCTTGGAAAATATACCAAGGCACTTGAGTTTTACACCAAAGCCATGAATCTTGATGAACAATTGGGAATCACAAAAAATCGAGCAAAATATTTTGGAAATATGGGTGTTGTCTATGGTTCGGTTTCTGATTTTCCAAAAGCACTTGAATGCTATCAGAATGCTCTGAGAATTGAAGAAGAGCAGGAGAACATAAGTGGTGTCATACGGCAATTAGGGAATATTGCTACAATCAACAAAGATCTTGGTGATTATGATCAAGCATTGAAGTATAATGAACAAGCTCTTGAATTACTGAGGGATTTCCATAATCCAGATCAAGAAATGCATATTGCAAAGAATCTTGGAGAGATTTACAGAGCTAAGGGTGATGTATCAAATGCCCTACATTATGTTTCGCTGCAAATGGATTTGGCCAAAAAGATAGGCATTAAATCAGAAGTTGCCTCTGCATATGGGAATCTGGGTCTCTTGAATGTTATGTTGAAAGAATATCAAAGAGCATATCATCATTTTTTGGAAGCCATTACAATTTCAGAAGAACTCGGAATTCAAGCTGAAGAAGCAGGATGGAAATCTGCTCTGGGGGATTTGTTTGGTAATCCGGCATTTGAATATTATGATACAAAAAAATCAGAAGAATTATTGAAGGAAGCACTTTTAGTACATAAACAACTTGGACAAAAGCGAGAAGAATATCGTTCTCATCTTTCACTTTCTCACCTATATGAATCACTTGATCGAATCAGCGAAGCATTCCGGCATTTCAAGGTGTTTCATGAATTGGAAAAGGAAGTAATGAATGAGCAAGCGAAGAAGCAAGCCGTTGAACTTGAACTCATTCGTAAAATCGAACAAATTGAGCGCAGCAACAAAGAAGCAATGATTCGATTCGAAGAAAAGGAACGTATTCTGCATGATATTCTTCCAATTGAAATTGCAAATAGAATTGTTTCCGGTGAGACAATGATAGCAGAGCAACATGATGATGTCAGTATCATTTTTGCCGATATTGTTTCATTTACCGAAACAGCATTACTCTTGAAACCTGCAGAAGTTGTTGGGACATTGAATGAGTTGTTCACTGAATTCGATGCATTGGCAATAGAACTAGGCATCGAAAAAATCAAGACTCTCGGTGATGCCTATATGGGAGCTTGCGGCATTCCTACTTCAAGAGAAGATCATGCTGTTAGAATGACGCAGTTTGCCTTTCGCATTATGGAAGCATCCAAAAAATTCAGTTTCCCTGGACAGGATACCATACGAATCAGGGTGGGTATGCATTGTGGACCTGTCATTGCAGGTGTGATTGGCGGACATAAATATACTTATGACCTCTGGGGTGATTCGGTTAATACTGCTTCACGAATGGAATCGCAAGGCGAAAGAGATCAAATCCATGTCAGCGAGGACTTTGTTCGCACCATTTGTGGTATTTCCACAGAAGAGGAAATCCCACAAATGCATACTCTGCCCTTTGGCACACTATCCATACATGATAGAGGGACCACAATGATCAAGGGCAGGGGTGCTATGAGGACATTCTATCTGAAGACTGTTTAACATTTGTTTATGTGTTTGAAAACACACAACTTATTCTACATTATTATTTGTTTTTGCCGCATTTCTTGATATTTTGGGGTAATCTTTTTTACAATATTCATGGGTAATTCTATGGCAGAGAAGAAAGCGCTAACTGATGCACAGAGAAGAATTGTTTTGAAAGCACTAGGCATTGCCCCTTTGGCATCAGCTGGTTTGTTCATGAATTTATCACTTTCAAGTTGCTCCAATGACTCAACATCTCCAGGTGATGGTTCGATTGAGTTAAAGGTGTCCGACGAACCAAGTTTAGGGAATATTGATGGATTTGTAAGACGTACTTATGGTTCCAACAATAATGGTGATCCAATCATCATCATTAAAACAGATGAAAATACGTATCGATGCATTGCTGTGGGATGTCCAAAGAATTGTGAAAAGAAATCTCCTGCTCCTGCATTGGGTAATCCCAAAAACAAAGAAATCATTTGCGAAACCTGTCCGATGAAAGCCAAGTATTCCGTTGATGAAAAGAATTTTGGCAATGTATTGGAAAGTGGTCCATCACAAACACTAAGAGAATTCCCGGTTACATTCAATCCAACAACCGGTATTCTAAAAATCAACTTTTAATATTCGAAATCTCTACAAAAAAGGCTTCCATTTGGAAGCCTTTTTTATTAGTAACTGAATTCATGTGAATGTTCCAGAAATGCTATGAGCAAACGTATTGTTGCTTCGATATCATCTTTGTGAACTGCTTCGGCAACCGTATGCGTATATCTACATGGAATAGATAATGTGATCACCGGAATGCCATCTCGTGAGACTTGCATTGCACCTGCATCTGTTCCACCACTTGGAAGCACTTCATATTGATGAGGTATTTCAAAACGCTCGGCCAATTCGCAGAAGAATTGATAGAGTCCATAATGGGAAACGGATAAACTATCCATCACCTTTATTCCCACGCCTTTTCCGACTTTTACACAATGATCCTTTTCATCAACGCCCGGAATATCTGCAGCAATGGTGATGTCCAAAGCTATGCCTATATCCGGTTGCAATCCAAAGGAAGCGGTTCTCGCGCCACGAACGCCTATTTCTTCTTGAACGGTTGCAACTGCATGAATATGATCTTCACTGTGTTTGAATCTTCTGAATGCTTCCAGCATTACATAGACACCCACTCTGTCATCAAGTGTTTTCCCTGAATATAAATTTCCCATCTCCATCAAATCACATTGCATGGTGACAGGATCACCAATTTTTACCAAGTCCTTCACTTTGTCTTCAGGCAATCCAATATCGATGAATAAATCGGAAAGGGGAACAACCTTATTGCGTTCTTCAGGTGTGGTAAAATGTGTGGGCTTGAATCCGAATACGCCGGGTAGTGGTCCGGATTTGGTATGCACGGTCACGCGATGAGCAATCAATACTCTCGGATCGAAGCCACCAAGGGGTTGCACATAGAGAAAACCTTCCTTATTGATGAATCGCACGATGAAACCAATTTCATCCATGTGGGCGGCAAGCATGATCGATCTTGGTGAATGCCCTTTACCTTTTTTCACGGCAAAGAGATTACCCATAGGATCGGTTCTCAGGGGTTCATCAGACTGTGGGGCGAGGATTGAAGTGACATAATCACGGAAATGATGCTCGCGTCCTGGTATTCCTGGTGTTTTGCAGAGGGTTTGCAAGAGTTCAAAAGACATAATCGCTCCTAGGTATTCCACAAAGTTAGGGAAAAGTGCCCGTACATTACCAAGTGGTAATATGCCCGTAACATACAGGTTACATCATGAAGGTACTTTTGTACTGTTCTCGTGTGTGTTGTATCATTTTCGAACAGATTTCTCATGCAAAATCGTTTTTCAGCTCTCGTCTTCGCACTACTGCTGGGTATTGGCGGTGCGTTTTCATCAGCTTTTTCTCAAGATGGCATCATTTCAGGTACTGTAAAGGACGCTGAAACCGGCGAGCCCATGCGTAGCGTCACCGTACGTCTCAAAGACACCAAGAAAGGTGCATTTTCCGATGTTAAAGGGAAATATACCATTAAGGCAGTTGCTCCGGGGAATTATTCCATCATCTTCACTTCCGTTGGGTTTTCTTCCAAGACCGTTGGTTCTGTGATCGTGACTGCAGGACAAACCACGACCATCAATGCCACATTGTCACCCGAATCAAAGAAAACGGAAGATGTCGTGATTGAGGCACGTCGTTCAAATGATGCACAATCAACGATTCTTGCGCAAAGAAAAAATGCGGCCCAGGTGAGTGACGGAATATCCAAAGAAGAAATTTCAAAAACTCCTGATGGCGATGCGGGACAGGCATTGAAGCGTGTTTCAGGCGTTACGCTTGTGGGTGATAAATTTGTCTATGTGCGCGGC
>SXZI01000125.1 GCA_005788035.1 Bacteroidota bacterium | reverse complement strand
GTCTCGCTTGATATGCTGTTCGCGAGTTTGCAAAGCCATGCGTAATGCAACACTACCTTGAGCATCAATCGAGACACCGATGATGCGGCCCGGGATTTGTCGTTTATATTCTTCTTTGGTTGCAAAGAAAGCTGCATGTGGTCCTCCATATCCCATTGGGACTCCGAATCGCTGCGCAGAACCAAACACAATGTCTGCCCCGCATTCGCCGGGAGGAACCAGCAATGTAAGTGATAGCAAATCGGTTGCGCATGCTACAAGAGCTCCATGTTCATGAGCTTTGGCGCATATCTGGGTTATGTCATTGATTGATCCATCTGCTGCAGGATATTGGAGGACAACCCCGAATACTGATCCATCTGTTGGAATCTCATTGATGTCTCCAATCACGATATTTATACCAAGTGGCTCTGATCGTGTTTGAAGAAGCTCTATGGTTTGGGGGAAGCAATTATGTGATATGAATAATGTATTCGCATTGGACTCAATTGCTTTTTTTGTTTTTGCCGCATGCATCAAATGCATTGATTCAGCAGCTGCCGTGGCTTCATCAAGAAGAGAAGCATTGGCGATTTCCATTCCTGTGAGGTCTATGACCATTGTCTGGAAATTGAGAAGTGATTCCAATCTACCTTGAGCTATCTCAGCTTGATATGGGGTGTACTGCGTATACCAACCTGGATTTTCCAAGATATTGCGAAGTATCACAGTAGGTGTGACTGTCCCATAATATCCCACACCGATATATGAACGTTTACGTGTATTGGAAGATGCAATTTCTTTCAATCTGGATAATACCTGCTGCTCCGTCATTGGTGCAGGCAGATTGAGCTCGCTAGCCAAACGGATGGAACCGGGAATGGTATTATCAATCAGTTCATCAATGCTCGTTGCACCAATGGCATCGAGCATGTGTTGAATGTCATTCGGGCGAGGTGCAATATGGCGATCCTCAAATTTGTCGATATGCAGCAAAGCTTGATTCATGTGTGTATGATGTTTGTTGAGTATTCTTGTGATGATTGTAGAACACAAAAATACATATCATAAGTTCAACAAAAAAGCCGACCCTTGGGAGTCGGCTCTATCCTTCATCATGTAATTGGGATCAATGCTGAACGATCAATGTCTGCTTCAGTTCAAAGTTGCCAGATCGCAAGGAATACACAAACAATCCTGAAGGGAGATGCCGCGTGTCAACTTCAATTGATTCAGTCCCCGGAAGGATGCGATATTCAGTAATCAAGCGACCTTCAGGGGTATATATTCCCAATATGCCCTCTGTTCCAGAAAGTATGCCTCCAAATGGTATGATGGTGGATTCATTTGCCGGGCTCGGATAATGCATCCCAAGAGAGATCCTTTGTGAAGTATCGTCCCCAACCGATGTGGATAACTTTTTGAATATTGGCAATTGTTGAAATGGCCTGGGCAGAGCAGCCGGCACATACAGTTGCTCACTTGCTCCATACCATTGTCCTAAAAGAGAGGCATATACTTGTCTGAAATCATGCTCCATCGGAATATTACCCGGACCCTGGAGAGCTGTCAAATTTGGATCAGATCCAATGAATCCTCCGTTTACGCCGGATCCAATAACAAATAAAGGTGCTGCAGAACCATGATCGGTTCCTGAACCATTGGAAATAGCCCTTCTACCGAATTCACTGATTGTCATCATGCAAATACGTTTATCTAGTCCGAATGCTTCCAGGTCTCGCTGAAAAGCCAATACGGCATCCGCAAATTGTTTGTGAAGATTCGCATGTTGTGTCAATTGATTCGAATGAGTGTCATAACCACCAAGATTAACAATGTACATCTGAGTTTTCAAACCGCCTGCGATGATGCGAGCTATACCGGCCAAACCGGAAGCGAGCACATTGTTGGTTGGATACGTCACCATGTTCTTAGTTTGTTTCGATCCTGCTTCAATGATGCGAGTCGTAAAAATATTCGTTTGTTTTATGACTTCACGAACATATGCTTCTTCAATTCCAACATGTGTTGTTGGAATAGGCTCTTCATCAGGTTGATCAGGAACATAATTCAGATTTGAAATTGCTATCCCCATATTATTTTTTTTGCCGATGAGTGTTGAACTCAAGAATGTTCCCAATTCTATCGCGAAAGGATCGGTTGGCAATACATCAGGATAATCCGGGTACAATTCTTCAAGAAATTTGGCATACCAACCGCTTGTATCAAAAACATCTGCATCAGTTCCCGATAGCCAAATGTCTGTAGAACGGAAATGTGAAAAATTCTGATTTGGATATCCGACATTCTGAATGATCGACACTTTCTGTTCTTCATAGAGTGTTTTTAATCCTACAAGAGATGGATGCAAGCCCATGGTTGCATTACCGGGTAGTTTCAATACATCAGTGTCTTTAATAAACAATGAGCCATCAGTTCGAAGTTTATAATATTCTGAATTTGTATACGGGACAATGGTATTTAATCCATCATTGCCACCGGCCAGACGTATGATCACTGTGATAGTATCATTATTGATAGCAGCAAGCTTCATGAATTCAGAGCCCGGAGGTGCTTGTGCAAATGCGCGTAAGCGAGGAAATCCAAGAGACATGGGAAGGAGCATTCCCGTGGCGGCAAGTTGTTGGACAAATGTTCTACGTTTCATGATTTACCCCGCGATATCAATGCAATTGATGCATGGGTTGCACAACCAACATGCGTAAAAGACTTTTTATTCGGTCCACCGGCTTGAAAGCCGGATCATCTATATTCCATTCATAGATTTTCGCTCCCATCAACAAAGCTTCTAAATAGGCGGAATATTCTTTTTCGGTTGGTTTGCGATTCAACATGAAAAGGACTAAATCCATGCATAATGTTTCGGGATCATTAGGTTCAGGAAAAGTCCGAGCAAATGCAAGGGAATCAAACACATAAAATTGTGTCAATGCACCATTGTCACGAATCATGATTTTACCATCAATTACATCCAGCATGAATTTATGACGAAGTGAAACGGTTGAAGTGCTGACCCATGAGCGTCCACCCGGCCAACCTTTTACATTCGGAGGATTAAACAGAATTTCTCCCATGCTTGTCATTCTGTTCGATAAATCTCTGTTTGTGACAGAAGAAACATCCATGCGAAAATCCGGTACTTTGGAAATATTCATCGACCGAATTGATCCAATGAGGAATGACGCAGGGCTTTTATACATTGCACCGATATTTTCTGAATCAAAGAAGTGTGCACTGCGAAGCAATGTTTCAAGCACGGGTTTGATTTCCCAGTCTTTGCGGAATATTGCTGCCATTTCATCGATTATGGTACGATCAGGAATATCATAGACGAAGGCCTTGTAGAGTCTTTCGCAAATGAATCGAGAGATTTGCAAACTTCTTTTTTCAAAAAGTATATTGATGATGTCTGAAGCTTTCCAATTGCCAGTTACATCCATGAAAGTCTTTGTTCCGGAATCCCATCTGGAAGGAATGAAATTGCTTTTCAGTCCCGCATAATATGGTCTGGCAGTAGCATTGGGATTGGTGCTGCCGGCGATTGTCCATCCACTCAAAGCTCTGGCTGCTTCACGGACATCATCTTCAGTATAATTGGGTGCATTATTCCAATCTGTAGGACCACAAGTAAACAGCTCCATGAGCTCTCTTGCATAATTTTCATTGATTTGATTTGTGTTTGATGTTTTTTGATTCAATCTACCATCAAGATAAATCAACATTGCCGGATCAATCGTGATATCATTAATGAGTGTTTTGAAATTGCCAAGACAATGCTTGCGCAATAATACTTGTTGATTGAACATCCATTCTGAAAAATTCACGACATCGATTTCAGTCGTAAGAATGCCCGACCAAAACATCGTCATTTTTTCTTGTACGCTGATTGGAGAAATCGCAAGTGTTTTGATATACCAACGTGTGATGAGTTCTCTTCTGATGATTGTTTGGGTTTGAAAATCCTGATCTTTCAAACCGGGGATATCGCTATTTGCCGGAATTGCTCTTATTTGTGGTTCAGACTTGCACCAAGGTTCTATTTCTTTGGAATCGATCGGATGTGGGGTACATAACATTGCAATTGTTTGGTCTATACCTAATGTTAATGCCTGACGAATTTCCTTGTCTGTTGGGCCAATCATTGTTCTGCGTAAAAGATGAGCCGCCCTCTCATAATCCCAGGGTTGAGAGTCTGATGGAATGAATGGCTCCAGACCTGCAGAGACTCTTTTCATATGTGAAATATGTGCATCTTGGCTGAGTCCTGAAAAATCTTCTTCATGTTTGGTTTTCAGACTGAAAAACTCTCTTCTTTTCATGATGCTTCCCGAAATGCGAATCAATGAAGAAATAATATTTGAAATCAATCAAAGTTACAGATTCATCACCACAAGATTGATGCAATGATCGTGAGAATTAGCCCAATAATCAAAGGTATAGCGGTTCTCTTGACGATTTCAAGCGGTGAAACTCCAATTAATGCAGCTGCAAAAATCATCACAGCTGCCGCCGGTGACATTGTTCTTCCGAAGGCTGATCCCAATGCACCCAATGCTCCAAGGTCTATGGCGTTTTTCATGTCGATGCCGCTCATAGTTGGTAATACGCCATTTGAAAATGCAACACTAGGCGCGGTGCCTGAACCTGAAACAACAGCCATAGCCCAAACGGATAGAGATCCGGCTATATGGGCAAATGGTCCGGCATGAAGGATGAAGGATATGATGGATTGCATGAAACCAATGGCTTCAAGTCCGGCTATAAAACAATTTGCTGTGATGATTAATGAAATCACATGTGCATAGCCGAATCCCAATCCTTTGAAAAACTCATTTGTTAAAGTTGATATGCGCTTTGTATTGAACATGATAAGCAGAAAACCGAAAAATACCATTGCATGTGCAACCGGTAATCCTTGAGGATATACTTCCAAAAGTGGTGCGAAAAATCCATTTCCTGGTCTGATGAGCAATAAGGTCAAGATAGGCAAGGGAGGCATGATTGCTTTGAATAATGTTGGTTGCAAATCCTCTTCATGCTGATTGCTATGGTATTCAATCTGATTGGTAGGTGGTTTCAAGTAGGAGATTGCAACAAATATCACGACAGCTATGGTAAATGCCATGATTTCATATTGTGCCAGGGTATCCATCACTTGTGTGAGCGGAGCTCCCGTACCCACTTGTATGGACACTACTTCGGGTTCTCCGGGATTAAACAAATCACCTCCGCCTGAGGATCCAAGCACCAATGCGGATGCTGCAATCAATGGATGAAAACCCGCGGCGGTCAAAATGGGAACAAGAATGGGTCCAACAGCTGCTGCTGCCGCTGTTTGACTAGGAATTGCAATATTGGTGAGAAGTCCGACAATGCAACTTCCGGGTAGCAAAAACCAAGACAATTTCTTTATAGGTGCTATGATATAATGAACCATCGCCTTATCGCACCCTGTCATGCGCAGCAAAAAAGCATAGCCCATGGATGCGCAAATCGGTGCAATAGTCTTTCCTTCACCCATGGATTTCTGAAATTCATTGAATATTGCAAAAACATCACCGGAAATGAAGCCGAGTGCAATACCTGCAATGAATAACACAAAACGAACATCAATTCCTTTAACGAGCGCAAACCCGGCAAGGACTATGATAAATATGCCGATGGATTCAATCATGCTATGGTACGAGTAATTATATATTAATCCAATGAAGCAAACCAAACTGCTTTGTGATAGTGATTCACAGAATATAGTATCTTTTGCATAGAATGGACTTAAAAAAATGCGTCAGGGTATTTCTCATAAGTAATACCACAGCATATACATTGCTTTGTGACACTGCAGTGAATCGATGTATTATTATTGCGCTAAGTAATAATTAATGCAATTTTGAACTTCGAATTTTCTAAAATTTGATTGTGATTGATAATGATAGACTCACTTGTTGTGTTCTTACAGGCCCTTCCCATAGAGGGAATTCTCCTAGCAGCATTTCTTTTGACTTGCATTGAGAATATTTTTCCTCCCTCCCCAAGTGATGTTTTACTCGTGTTCATCGGGACGCTGATCGATGGGGACATACTCAGATTCATGATCATATTGGGATCTGCAACTGCAGGAAGTACAGTTGGATTTTATGTCATGTTTTTGATTGGTTCAAAGATGGGACATGTTTTCACGGATCGCCCTAGTTTTCTTTTTATGAAAAGAACCACTATTCTCAAAGCAGAGGAGTGGTTCAGAAAATATGGGCTCAGCTTGATAGTTGCCAATCGCTTCTTGTCCGGGACCAGGGCTGTTATTTCATTCGTTGCCGGAGCATCTAATGTCAATAGTGCAAGCGCCATTGGTTTATCTGCGATCAGCGCTCTGGTTTGGAATGGTGTTTTATTGTATGCAGGAAATATGCTCGGGGAACATTGGCGAAATATCGGTACTTATCTCGAGGCATATGGAAGAGCAATCACACCAATATTGCTATTTGTTGTATTGGTTGCCACAGGTTATTGGTGGATGAAGAAACAACAAAAACAACGTGGTGATTAAGCATTAAGCCAATAGTCGAGTAGGTGTTCTTGCTCACCCGAAATTGTGTCTGATATCTTCAATGTAAACAACATTGCCGGAATCAGATGCACGCTCGTTTCATACATCCGACCATCGCATTGCGCAATAAGCTGAGCAGGTTGCTTGCTGCCATGTGATTGCAATGCATTGATGAGCATTGTTCTGGTATTTACTCTTTTGCCATTGACTGCTATAATTTCATCATCGATTCCGATTCCTGCTTTGTCTGCGGGTGAATCCTTTTCTACTTCTCGAACGAATAATCTTCCATGATCCTCTGAAATCACGCAGCCGAAGAACACTTGAGGATTTTTGGGGTGAAATGGACGATAATCCCCATACCATTCCTGAGGTGTATGAGCTTGGTGTTCTTTCCACTCCAAGCCTATATGATCAAAAATGGATTGATATGGTAATTCTTCCACACCATTATGCCATGCATCAAATTCTTGTTTGATTGATACATTGCATGTTGTTTCAATGATTGCAATGACATCATCTTCAGTGAATCCTCTCTGACCATCTATTTTGTATTGTTCCCACATTGCCCTAAGAGCATGTTCAAGTTTATGCTTACCTCCGGACTTAACTATTATCAGTATGTCGAGCAATAATGCAACGATTCCACCTTTTGTGTAATAGGAAGGGAATTGATTGTGTTGATCAGGGCTCATGGTATAGAGCTTTGTCCAGGCAAGAAAGGAACTATCTTTCAATGACATTGAAAATCGCCCCTGTACTCTGGCCAATTTTCCAAGATGTGCTTGGGCAAGAACAGAGAGGTATTCATCTCTTGAATAAAATCCGCTTCGATAGGAAAGTAAATCATCATAGTATGATGTCCAACCTTCAGCAAGCCATAGCATTCTTGTATAATTTTCTTGCTCATAATTAAAAGGTCCGAGTTCGATTGGTCGAATTCTTTTTACATTCCATGTATGGAAAAATTCATGAACCAATAAAGCCATCATTCCTTGCGCTGAAGATCTATCCAAAAATGCGGATGGATCAACCGCGCTGACATTGCAACGTAAATGTTCCAAGCCACCTCGCAGACCTTCTCCAATCATCAGGAAAAATACATATCGATCATAGGGAAGGTCTCCCCAAAATTGATATTGAATCTCGACAGCTCTTTTGATTTCACCTTTGATCCATTCCATATCTACGGATTCATTTCCAATGAGCACTATTTCATGTTTTGATCCTGCAATGTCGAAGTATGTTGAGCGGTGGTTCCCAATTTCTATCGGAGAATCAATCAAGATATGATAATTCAGGGCGCCGAATATAGTGGGCTGTTGATTGTTATCAGGAGTAATAGGAGAGAGAGCCGTCGATATATTGTTCCATTCGGTATGTCGGGTATCTATCTTGACATGATGAATTTCTTCCATTCTGCCTTCCACATACATAAGGCATGCAACCGGCATGATGAATGCATGATTGCGATTGACATGAGAGGTCCGGACTCCTCTGTCATTGGCATAATACTCATAGGCAATCACAATATCGGATTGTGTAGGGTTGTGAATTTCCATCACATGCTTTGCAAGCCATTTCCACTCTAGCGGAGTGCCATTCACATCGTGGATTCTTATCGCATGTTGATGTGCATTCATATCCCGTACTTTATAGCTACCGGGTATCCAGACAGGGCTTTTCGCAATAATTGTGGTGGATGTATTCTTTGCAATGATCATGCGAATTGAAATGCAATGTCTGGTTGCATGTTCAAATGAAATTTCATAAGTAATATCGGCTTTCGATCCGATTAACTGTGCATCGGTTTGTTCTATGATGAATGGAGTTTGCATTGAGGTATACACATGTGGTCAAAAAAAAGGACGCTCCTAATGGGGCGCCCTTTGAAATATTCAATACATATCAATCCAAGTTTTCAGCTATATCCTTTTGCCACTCTTTATACAGTGCGCGCCAGGCCTTCTTGTTCGGCTGATCTTCTTTGTTGATTGGGCTGCCCGGAGGAACAACTTTATAATCATCGGGAACGATATATGGTTCAATCGGTTCTTCAGCTGATTTGAGCAATTTGCCGATTTCACGATCATCCAAACGTCTCCATGAACCGGGATGAAAATTCTTGACAGACAAATGGCCAATAGCTGTTCTTTCGAAAGCCAATGTTTCCAAACCATATTCTTTCAATGCTGTGCGAATGTCGGTTGGTGTTGAAGTGCGAACATCAAATCTCAACCAACAATTACGAGTATTTACTTTTTCAAGTTCTACAGTGACATGTTCTTCTGTTTGGGTGCGTACAAAATCTAAAATTCGTTCAACTTCTTCAATTGATTGCAAAGGTCTATGTACTTTCACCCTGTAGGTTTTCGCGATATGTTGAAGTTCGGCTCCATAAGAGCGTTTGCAACTAATATCATTTGTATAAATGATCATTCCACTTGAAGCTATTTCAAGACAACCCAATGGGGCAAACCAACCAAATTTGTTTTTCATCAATCGATAAATGGACGGCACAGACATTTCATTTGAGCCTGAAAAATGTCTGCCTTTATGCACGGCTATATACATTTTATCAAGATTCTGATTGACGGGAATACCGTTGACCTCAAACATATCCCTGTTTATGCGAACTCGTGCATTGGGGTTGGTAACGATTTCTCCATTGACTGAAACCAAACCCTCCCTAATCGCTCTTAGGCAGATGCGTGGGGAACCATAATCACATTTTGAAATTGCTTTTACCAATGTGATTGGGCGATTCATGGGATTACGATAATAGTCACCACCACCGCCGCCGCCGCCGCGATAATCCTGTTGATAGCGATTATCTCCGAAATTACGTGGGCGCATGGTTCTCTGTTCGCCATAACCTCCTCTATCATCGAATTGGCGAGGTCTGCGTTCATAATTTTCATAGCCCCCGCCGCCTTGACGGCCGTACTGTGGGCGATCTCCATATTCACGACGTGGCCTATAATCGGAACGCTGATCATAAGAACGGCGATTGTCATAACCACCACCGCCACCGCCACGATTATCAAAATTGCCGCGTGATTCATATCCACCTTGACGACCGTATTGTGGGCGATCACCATATTCCCTTCGGGGTCTGTAATCTTGGCGATAGCCACCTGAGCCACCTTCAGGGCCACGGCTATATCTATTTTGATATTCACGATTTGGTCTGTCAGAGCCATAATTGCTTTGACGATAATTGTCTTGTGACCTATAGGGTCTTTGTTGCTGATCGCGTCTTTCATAGCGATTGTCACCATAAGAAGGACGACGATAATCCCCACGATCTTGATATTCGGGCCTTGAACCATACTGGCTCTGACCTCTAGCATAATCACCGGATGGCCTTTCTTCATCTGTACTTCTTCCGGGGGAGCGTGGTGTTCTTGGCTTGCGCTCTCTGTCTTGATTGCCAAATTCCTGGGAGTCTTCATTTACGGATTTGCGACTGCCATCATAGGAGTACATTGGCTGTTGTGATTCGGAATTATCATTAAAAGAATGATCATCCGAATCTGGTGTTGGATAACTCATAAAACTCTCACTTGCCTCTTGGGCAAAAAAACCGCGCTATCCCTGCGCTAATAAAAAATAATGCAGTTTGGCTTTCTGCATCCCACAAAGGGTCTTGAAGTGTGGCAAGGAGGATACAGCCTTGTCATCTTTTCCATCAAGACTAACGATCAATTAATTCTTTTTCTTTTCTAACGAAAGAACTCTTTTACCTTTCGCTTTATTCCATGTGGTAATAAATGGAATAACAAAGAGCGCATCTGTTTCAGTTTCCATAGAGCATATTCTTTGTTTGTCATCACTCTTCTGTAATTTGTGTCCGGCTCTATTCCAAGCTTTCTAACGGTATTGAGGGCTTCCACTTCCCAGACTCCTTTTATCACTGTATTGCTTGCATGAAGCAAAGTATGATTAGAAGCATAGAAACCATCAAGTGTATCAGTTCTCTTTGTTCCAATTTCTTCAAAATCCCAAGCAGATTCACCTTCTTTGAGCATACTGCTTAGGGCATCTTTTTTCCATACCGAAAAGACCACGGAAGATCTATAAATTGAGCCCGGTGAAATATATGATACTGCATCATCTATTTTCCGATCACCTTTAGGTGTGGGATTCAATCTTAGATAATTCCAATGTTCTGAAATACACCGTTCTATAAGAGATTCAACTGCGGAAGAGTTAACTTCTTTAGTCAAAAACAAGTCTTCTATGTAGAGCAATACATACTGTTCATGGATAGTATCCAGAGCAATGTGAAGATTATCAGACCAAGATTTGTCTAATCCGGTCACTATCGAGGAGACATTGGGGAATTCGGCTTCTTCAGTATTCGATAGTAAATAAATAGGATACGGGCAATTCGTCCAAAATCTTCTGAACAAGGTTATACATGGTCCCCACAAATCTTTGTATTTATCACATGATACGATGAGTACAGCGCAATTTCCTGGCTCATCGGGGTGCTTCATGTGTTGCTCTTTCATAAAATCGCTACAAATCTACAAAAAACAATGAAAATCACAGGTTTTTTCGATTACGTGAAAGGGTAAAATCAATTGAAGCCAAAATTTGTTGGAAATCTTGCCCCCAGTTATATGTATTCTTGAATGATTCCATGCCATGTGCAGCCATTGCGGGGATATCTGAGCTCAACATGGAGTCGATAAGTGCAGCAATGTGCTCAGGTGTTTCGCATGGTCCGTATATACCCGCACCTGTTTGGTCCAACAAGCGTTTCATTGGTCGTAAGCCGGAACTGATAATTGGTTTTCCACAGGCCATATAATCAAAAGCCTTATTGGGCAATGTGTATTGGCGGAATTGCTGTTCTGCATAAGGCAAAATTCCAATATCTGTTTTACCATACAGTTCGACAAGGTCTTTTGCCGTATAGGATCCTGTGAATTCAATACGATC
>SXZI01000124.1 GCA_005788035.1 Bacteroidota bacterium | reverse complement strand
TCCGCATACAGTATCCTTCTGACAATCAAAATAACCATGTGAATTAGAGAATATTTTATCTATTTTGACACTACAAATGCTGTGTAGCACTCTGTTGAGTATTACATAATTCTGTTAGTAGGCCAAGTTATTCGGCTTTCTATCATTACTTTTTTTGGAGTCAGTATGAAAAAGAGTATACTCAATACTATTTTTTCTGTCTGCTTGGTCATGATGCTTTCATCATGCTATTCGCTCACCTATAATGTTGGTCAAGGTGCGCAAGCTGGAGTATCGGTATCCGCAAAAAATCATTTTTTGATTGGTGGATTAGTTGCTGTGGGGACATCAAATCCAACCATGATGGCCGGTGGAGCAAAAGATTATACCGTTAATATTCAGCATTCCTTCATTGATGGATTGTTATCTGGATTGACCGGTGGTTTGTACACACCAACCACCACCACCGTTACAAAATAACGAGGTTCTGTAAATTATGTCTGTCAGGGTTATGTGTAACAGAACCCTGACTTTTTTTTAGCTGAGGAAATATGAAATATGTCTTGATCATCATTGGAATACTACTTTCAATAATGGGATTCGTGCAGGGATATCGGTATATTTTTGATTTCAATGCATTAACCATGTATGGCAAAGGATATGTTACCGGAACAGTAGTACTCCTGATACTTGGTGTGGCTTTGATCATTGCAGGATTTTTTGTTCGAAAGAAAAAATAAACTTCTTAGATAGTTGAGAATTCTATCTGTTTTAATCAGATTCATTCCCCTCCAATTAACTTCTTTTCCACCCCCGCCTTCAGCGACCCCTCGTCTGAGGGGAATATTCCGCTATCAATAGTGACCCCTTCGGGGTTTAAGAAAGTAAGGATGGTATTTTACGGATTTTTTTCAAGTGAGTTTTGCCCCGTAGGGGCAGCATATAAATAGCATATTGTTAGTAATTCAGAATCATTGCCTCAGAGGGGCAACATATCAATAGGACCATCAATTCAGAATCATTGCCCCGGAGGGGCAGCATTTCATTAGCACATGGTCAACAATTTTGGATCAATGCCTCGGAGGGGCGTTTCAACAATAATTTATGATTCAGGTATATTTCTTCGTAAAAATAGAGTATGAGATGTTTGCATAAGGCATCCTGTTAACTGTTTCGGGCGATTACATTGCTGACAGATATCATCATCATTGATGATATTGTAAAATGGCTGTTTCAAGAGATCTGCCAAAGAACCCTGCCCCTGACTTCTCTTGGATCTGTACACTTTACTTTTTCCTTCCATCTGAATGCGCAATGTACGATGTATTTTATCTTCAGTGAGAGTATATAGAGAACCATCAGTCCATGTGCATCTCAATGAAATTGTATTACCTCTTTGTGTATAATGAAACATATGTCTGTATGTATGTTCATGTTCATGATGAATAGAGTCTAATGTCAGCTTTTGTTTGATATAGATTAGTGAATCACGATTGAGTAAGTGACTTATATTTCTAATTGAATCAGTATATGTTTCGATTCTTGGTAATGATTCAATGATGGTCTCATTTAGATTACATATTGCAAGTATGATTTTCTTTTGATACACATCCATTTTTGATTGAATGATATTTTTTTTACTGTATGGATCATAATACATATATCCATGTATTTCTTGTTGCATATAAGCGAGTTTATCCAATGCACTTTCACGAAGTTTATCTGTATGTGAAGTAACTACAATACATGTATTTGATGATGGAACTTCGAAGTAGAATATTTTCTCCGGTGGATCACAATAGGTGTTTGAAAGCTGAGGATAACGAATATCCAACATATAACCAGTATCTTTTTCAATTATAGTATTCTGATATGTTGAGTACTCATATTTTTTATACCAACATTCAGATGCACAACAATAATTAAGAAAAAGAGATTTTCTTAGTGTTAGTGTATCATCATCTATTGAATATTCATGCCATTCACTTTCATCTCTGTATGAAGTGTGTCCAAACACTTTTTTTGTTTTCGTATTCACATGTAATGAATAATCATACAGATCATTCAAACATTGTACATATGATTCATTGTTTGATAGATATAAGACAGATCCTCTGCTCCTGTATGCATCAAACAGTATCATGAAATCTCTTTTTCCATCAAGATTAAAATCAGTGTATATGATCTTCAGAAAGGTGTTGTTATCATCATCTTTTCGCATTTTGCCCAATGAGTCTGCATGATTTTGATACCAAGTATGTAAAGATTCTTCACTTTGAATATAATGATCATGTAATGTTTTTGAATGACCCGAGATATTAATGTCAAAAGGAAAAATATGGTGATCAGCTTTACCAAAGTCTACTAATGAATAATAATATTGACTTCTCATGTATTGATTACTTATCAAGCCACTCATGAAGTGCACTTTTCCGGTTAATTTCTCATAGACTAGAATTCGCTCATCCAATGATTCATCCCAACATGACTGAGCTAGAAGCATGCTATCTACAGGAAAGATGATAGTATTGTTAACGTATGAATCTTGGACATTCACTAATTGACTTATTAGATCACTCTGATGGAATGTATAGCGATGAAGAATGGCAGGGAAAACTGAGTTGTCCTCAGAGGATGTATTATCGTAAGATTCCAATATATATTCGAAGTGTTTAAATGTAGTATGTTTCTCTATGGTATGATTACATTTCAAGAACCCTATGGAAATACCGAGTAGAGTTATTAATACCACATAATGCTTTATGCCAAAATGAGTATATCCAATTCGCTTGAGTTTCAATGTACCACTCCGGAACCAAGCTCGGTGCCACCCCATTCAATGACGCTATACCCACTTCTTTTGAAAGTGGGTAAAGATTGTTCTTTAATCTCCCAATCAGGTATTTGATGTGAATATTCCATAAAAACACGAAGTATGGATTCAGGTTTGGGTTCAATTTCTAGGAAGGATGTATTTCTGATATTATCATTTATTCGGAAATGTATGAAACATCGTTTGTTCATGATCATTCTTGGCGCCCAAAATGTAATAAAGTCATTTGATTCAATAGGATTGAGTCCGATATGAGATAATGTCTTCTCCAAGAATGAAACTATGTCTCCCGAATCAATGATAAACCCTTCAGTATTTTTCAGCTCTTGCTTAGACATATCTGAAATACCCTCCCAAAACAGATAACGATGCTGTGTGGAATCTTTGAGATTCATGAGATCACCATTCGGCTTAGCAAGAACTGTCCAACCATCTTCATAAAGAGGATATGTGAAGGTATGTTTTCCTCGATAATGATGCTTGATATGTACAATGGTATCTTGAAGTGGATAGATATAGAGAACGGGTTTATAAATAAAAAACTTTTGTGTATCTCTAAATATAAAACTCATGCAATGATCGAAATAGAATTTAAGATTCGTATTATTTCTCAATGTAATATGACTTTCACTGATACAATCTATCGATGAACCGCCTGTGCGTTCATTCATGCGAACCTGTATATGAGTATATTTCTCGAGTAATTCCTGATTAAGTTCAATTGTAAACGCATATTTGTGTTCAGTTTTGATAAAGAAAACCGGATGTATTCCATCTTTATCAATGAGGGAGATATCATAAGGTCGCATTTCTTTTGTGGTGTCACCATTCTGCACAAAATACACCTCTCCTCTGATGCGATGTACCGGTTTTGCTTTTTGTCCATTAGTTTCAAGAGTGAAAAGGCAAATCACTATTGACATATAGAAAAACAATCGTAATCCCTTCATAATTATATCCACTTCGTTTTACATATACAGATATTATTTTCCGACTAATTGAACCAATAGTGTGTGTTTTCCTGGATGATTCATGCCATTGATTTGGATACTATATAGTCCATTCGGTAGAAATTCAAGATTGATACAAGTATCATGATGAAGCATTGATCGGTATTTCAATATTCCACGAATATCATAGATATCAATCTGCACTACATCATTGTCTATGCCATTAACATATATGTGATTGCCATATTGCTGTATATTGAACGTATGTGTTCTTTCTTCATACTTCGTACTTAATTGTTGAATACCTGAACGCGGATATGTGGTTACGACTTCCCATACCATTCGCTGTACATAACCAGCAAATTCAGGTGTTGGAATAGGAGTATTTGCAGGAGGATTTGGAATCAACTGATTTGGAAGACCGATTGGACTCTTATTAAACATGCATGCATAATGAATCATTGCAATGGCATAAGCACCAAGTTCATTGGTATGAATATTGTCAGAAAACAATTGTTTGATGTCTGAAATACCAGGCACAATCCCCTTTTGTATGTCATCATATATACGCGCCATCATTTTATGACCGGGAATGATACACACAGGAGGTGCTCCCGCAGGACGATTCTTGTTTGCATATTCTTGCATCGCTTCCCATTCTTTCCCTTGCGAATCCAACATCTCGCGAAATGGTCCATCCTTTCCATCGATACTAGTCCATGTGGTCCATAATAAGGTAGGTGCCCCTTTACCACCATTTCCATTTGACCATGCATTATTCACAAAATTGCTGAGATATGTTCTTTGCTGTTGAAGCCGATTGAGATACCAAGATTGTGTGTTTCCACCTTCTACTGCGAGTGGCACCACTTCCGTGATTGACAATACCTCCCAATTGGCAATGTCCAATCTTGCATCCGGAGCACCATTGCTGATCTTATTATCCCATCGATACATCATGGATGAACCCGGTGCTGTGGATTTCCCAATTGTTACATTTGACAATTGCCATGCAGGTATTCCAGTAACTGAAGACATGAGATTTACATATTGTCCGGGCCAATGCGGATAAAAAAGTGGATCGGTAAGACTATGTCCGGAATGGATTTGCTTAATCCCAAAAGGATATGCAGGTTTTGGAGGTAATTCCTGTGCGCTCAATGTATGTGTCAGCAGCACGAGAAGACAAAGCAATCTGAAATACATATTTCCCTCTTTCTATCATGGATATCGCAACTTAAGACCAAAATGAGAAAGAGAAAAATTATTCATATGAGGATTGTACTTCTAGGGGAGCTGAGGGGTGGAAATATGCCAACTGGTCTTCTATTCTCGGCTTTGCTCGACGAACATTTGATGAGAGATGTAGAAGAACTAACACCCTCCTTCGGCGACCTCTCTACACGAGGGGAATATCATTTCTCATTTACATTTCAAGGATTCGTCCAGTTGTTCGCAGATATTTTTCTGCTTCGAGATAATCAGGACAGCATGATTCTACGAGTTGCCAGAATTTTTCTCCATGGTGAAATTCTCTGGTATGTGCAAGTTCATGAATGATAAGAT
>SXZI01000123.1 GCA_005788035.1 Bacteroidota bacterium | reverse complement strand
AAATTCCAAAACAGCGGAATTATTTACGATGCTCCCTGAGATGATGAGAAAATTACTTCATCTCAAAGTGAAGATAGTTGTATCAGCAGGTAATGGTTCCAAGCAATCCACAAAAGGCAAGAAAGAAAAAAATACCCAAAAAGCAAAAGGGAAGAAAGGAGCACAAGCGAATGCATCTGCCCCATTGACTTTGATTGAAAAAAGGATACAAGATATTCGTTCGAAATTGATTGCTGCCGGAGCTCCCGAGTCGCGTATAATATTCGAAGAAGGAAAACTGAAAAGTTCGAAGGATGTCGCTTTGATAGTAGCTTCCATTGCAAGTGATTTTTAATAAGGATTGTTCATGATTAATGTATTTGCAATTCTGATCATGCTGATGTTCACAACGGTATCAATATGTGCAGTTGAATATCCATTGCTTAATGCGATGAAGAATGAAATGAAAAGGACTATGGATGGTCTTGCAAATCAATCTACACCTCCTTACTTTTTGTCTTATGCCGTTACAGAAACAAAAACCATTCGAATGAATGCAGTCTTTGGCAGTGTGAAGAGTAGTGAACAAACATTGTCGCGAATTTTGGACATAGACATTCGAGTAGGCAATCACGAATTGGATAATACTCATACAATCAGAGGAAGTAGATTTGAATTCGGGGGGGGAGGTCGGGGAATTGAACTTCCAATGACCAATGATGAAAAGGCATTGCGTTCAGTGATGTGGAATGCAACGGATAAACTCTATAAGAAAGCAGTTGAACGATATGGTAAAGTGTTGACTAATCGCGCGGTCAAGGTAAAGGAAGAAGATAGTTCTGCTGACTTTAGTAGGCAACAGCCGATTGAATCCATCGCTGCTGATCAATCTTTTATTATCGACTCCTTGCAATGGGTAAAAAAAATCAAGCAATTGTCTTCACTGTTTACAGTGGATCCTAAAATTTATACCGGTGAAGTTTATTTTCAAGCAGATATCATCACAAAGTACTTCGTAAGTTCTGAAGGAACGGTGATTCGTCAAAGCGAGCCCAATGTTCGCTTGTTTGCTTCGGCTTCAACAAAAGCTGATGATGGGATGACCCTTCCTTTATTTTCCAGTTATTTTGCATTTCAACCGGAGAATCTTCCTTCTGAAGAAATTATTGGCCAGGATATTCGGCGCATGATTCAAACATTGGGACAATTACGAGATGCACCTTTGGCTGAAACTTATTCAGGACCTGCAATTCTCTCTGGTGCTGCTTCAGGCGTCTTTTTTCATGAAATTTTTGGTCACAGAGTAGAAGGGCATAGACAGAAAGATCCTAATTCTTCGCAGACATTTAAATCATTTCTGAATAAGAAGATTCTACCCGATTTTATTGATGTGGTTTTTGATCCAGGTTTGAAGACTCTGAACGGCCAGGATATTGTTGGGTACTATACTTATGATGATGAAGGCGTTAAAGCTGAAAAAGTTATTGCCGTTGAAAAAGGAATATTCAAAAATTTTCTTATGAGTCGCTCTCCAATTGAATCATTTCCAGCATCAAATGGTCATGGGCGAAGGCAAGCAGGTCTAAGGCCTGTAGCCCGACAATCAAATCTTCTTGTTTTGGCATCGCAATCGGTTGCATTTGATTCTTTGCGAACATTGCTTAGAAATGAATGTACAGTTCAGAATAAAGAATATGGCCTTTACTTTGTTGAAATATCTGGTGGTTTTACATTCACAGCACGTACGATACCCAATGCATTTAATGTTCAGCCTTTGGTAGTGTATAAGATTTATGCTGATGGCAGACCCGATGAGTTGGTTAGAGGGGTCGATTTGATTGGTACCCCACTTACTACATTCAATAATATCATTGCTGCCTCACATGATATTGGAATCTTTAATGGAGTATGTGGTGCTGAATCCGGTGGTGTGCCCGTTTCAGCAAGCTCACCTTCATTATATGTGAAAACTATTGAAGTTCAAAAGAAGCAAAAGTCACAAGCAAAACCACCTTTGCTTGAGTCGCCCTTGTCAAAACCAAAACCTTAAGATATATGCTTGGCCAAATATTGATACATGTATTGTTTGCAAGCGCTCTCACGGCCACCGGCTTTTATGCCTTTGGATTGCGGGGGAATGCACAAGCAATACAATTTGGAAGGATGCTCTTTCGCATCACCGCAATTGGAATCATCATTGCTTTTCTTGGAATATTATGGCTGGTATTCAATCATCGTTTTGAATATCACTATATATGGAATTATTCATCAAAGGAATTGCAGGCATGGTTTCTCTTCGCTGCCGGTTATGCAGGTCAAGAGGGCAGCTTCATGTTATGGACTATGTGGGTTGCTTTATTGGGTGTGGCATTGTCTGCATTTGGAAAACGCAAAGGCAATGAACCAGAAATCATGGTCTTTTATTCATTGATCATGTCATTTTTGTTATTGCTGCTTGTCATCAAAAACCCATTTGCTTTTGTATGGGAAACATTTGCAAAAGAAGGTGTTGCGGAAGGATTTGTTCCTCAAAATGGAAAAGGACTTAATCCTTTGCTTCATAATGTTTGGATTACTATACACCCTCCAATATTGTTTACTGGTTTTGCAGCTATGAGTGCTCCCTTTGCTTTGGCAATGGCAGGACTCTTGAAGAGGGACTATCAGGCATGGGTAAAGCATGCATTGCCATGGACTTTATATGCAACAGCAATTCTTGGTTTTGGTATCATGCTTGGTGGCTTCTGGGCTTATGAAACATTGGGATGGGGTGGATTCTGGGCATGGGATCCAGTTGAGAATTCATCATTGATTCCATGGTTGGTTTCAGCTGCATTGGTGCATACCATGCTGATTCAAAAGAAAACAGGTGGCTTGGTGAAAACCAATGTAGTGCTATCATCACTAGCATTCATTCTCGTATTGTATTCCACTTTCTTAACAAGAAGCGGTGTATTAGGCGATACTTCAGTCCACTCTTTTGTTGATCCTGGAATGTTTGCCTATATCATGCTTATTGCTTTCATGTCCACATTTCTGCTGTTGGCCCTCATCATTATGTATAAAAGAAAGGATGATTTGTTGTTTCCTTCAGCAAATTTCTCGATGCAGAGCAGGGAGTTTCTACTTTCTATGGGTTCTGCTCTCCTTCTAGGGTCTGCAATCATCGTGTTCATTGGCACAAGTTGGCCTTTGCTTGCTGAATTGATACATCAGCCAAAAGTAGCAATTGATCCTGCATTTTATAATTCGACGCATCTACCATTGGTTATTGCCATCATGGGATTCAATGCCATTTCTCTCATTGCACGATGGAATGGAAAGAAGATTATCACTCAGTACTCTTCATTGATTTTACCACTTGTATTAACTCTTGCTGGTACAATTGCTTCAATTATCATGGGTGTCACAGACCCTCTGTACATCTTACTTACTTTTGCTGCTTGGTTTGCACTCATCATAAATCTTGAACTCGCATTTAAAGTATTCAGAGCACGGTTTAGTTCTGCTGGAGCATATCTGTCTCATGCTGGCATTGCATTATTGATGATTGGTGTTGTATGGACGTCCAAGTATTCTGTAATGCAACATGCACAACTGATCCAAGGAGTGCCAACCAAAGTCCTTGGATATACTTTAACATATAAAGGCAAGGAACGAATTGAAAAAGAATTCGCCGACAGGGAAAAATATCGTTTTCACATTGAAGTTGAAAAAGACGGAATAGTCTCAATAGTGGCGCCTATGTTATTTTGGAGCGATTTCAACAAAAGGCAATCTGCATTTTTGGAACCAGGAATCGATTGGTCATTTGGTAGAGATGTATATGTCTCTCCAAAAGCCACTGGTGAAACCGGTGGTATTGCAAGTTTGGTATTGAGCAAAGATCAAAAAGTGATATTTCCAACAGATTCATCTCGGTCAATTCGTTTTTTGGCATTTGATATGTCTGGCATGCGAAGCGGTCCTGATAGTTCTGGAAAAATTTATCCATCGGCCATCGTCCGATTATACAGAAATAATGATTCAATCGAAATATCTTTGAGAGCAGGCATGAATATGCAAACAACGCAGATTACTGCTGAACCGGTTACTCTACCGAATTCAACACAGCGTTTGTCATTTGCAAAGCTTCTTGCAAAAAAGGGTGATCTTGCCAATTCTCAAATCGAAATCGCATTTGAAGACACATCAAAACCAACCCCTCCCAAAAAAGAGGTATTCACTGTCGAAGTTTCTATTAAACCTCTCATCAATCTTGTTTGGCTTGGCGTTATATTGATGGTTACCGGTTTCTTTGTTTCAATAGCAAGACATAAAAAGGATTTACTTTAATTCATTCATATCGGAGGTTGATATGCGATTGATTTTATTTGTGTGTTCGATAGTATTTGTTGTGTCGGCATATGCAGACATAACTGTTAGTGGTATTGCGATACCTTCAACAAAGATATTTTCAGGAAAATCACTGACACTGAATGGAGCGGGAATACGTGAAAAATTTTGGATGGATATGTATGTGGGTGCTTTGTTTGTTACAAAAAAGACTCGCGATGGTAATACTTTGATCAATGCAGATGAATCCATCGCCATGGAATTGACGATAGTCAGCTCTCTTATCACGAGTGATAAAATGTCTGATGCCGTGGAAGAGGGTTTCGAAAAGTCGTCTAAGGGAAATGTCGCATCGCTTCGTTCAAGAATAGATCAATTCAAGGGTTTCTTCAAAGAGAAAATCAAGAAAGGAGATGTATTCTCTATGATTTATGAACCGGGTAAAGGTGTGACTGTACTTCGTAATGGTACAAAAGCTGGTACGATATCTGGATTGGATTTCAAAAAAGGACTATTTGGGATTTGGCTGGGAGATGAACCTGCTGATAAAGATTTAAAGAAAGGATTATTAGGCACATAAAAAAAGGGAGATGAATTTCATCTCCCTTTTTTTGTAGAATATCGGTTTAACCGAATATCGAAGCTTTTAAAAAGTCTCTATTGAGTCTAGCAATGTTCTTCACACTAATTCCTTTAGGGCAAGCTGCTTCGCAATCATATGTATTTGTGCAATTACCGAAGCCTTCACCATCCATTTGCTCAACCATTTTTAGAACTCTTCTTTGTCTTTCAGGTTGACCTTGAGGTAAATATCCAAGGTGAGATACCTTTGCCGCAGTAAAGAGCATGGCGGATGCATTTTTACATGCCGCAACGCATGCACCGCATCCAATACATGCAGCAGCATCCATGGCCGAATCAGCATCCGGTTTTGGAATGGGCAAAGTATTTCCGTCTTGCGCATTACCCGTATTTACGGATATGAATCCACCTGCCTGTATAATACGATCAAATGCGCTGCGGTCAACAACAAGATCACGAATAACGGGGAATGGACTTGCCCTCCAAGGTTCGATAATGACATTATCTCCATCTTTGAATTTTCTCATGTGCAATTGGCATGTGGTTGTCATGCTCTCGGGTCCATGAGGTTTCCCATTGATCATCATCGAGCAAGATCCACAAATACCTTCACGACAGTCATGGTCAAAAGCAACTGGCTCTTCACCTTTAGCCAATAATTGTTCATTGAGAACATCAAGCATTTCCAAAAATGACATATCGGGGCTTATGTCTGATAAAGCATAGTCTTTGAATTGACCTTCTGCTTCTTTGTTCTTTTGTCGCCAAACTTTGAGTGATAGTTTCATTATTTATAGCTCCTTGTCGCAAGCTTGACATTTTCGAAAGTAAGTTGTTCTTTATGCAATGTAGGTTTTGATGTATCACCTGAGTATTCCCATACAGAAGAATGGCAGAAATCTTCATCATTTCTTCTTGCTTCTCCATCTTCGGTTTGATGCTCTGTTCTGAAGTGTCCACCGCATGATTCATCTCTTTCGAGTGCATCAATGCACATGAGTTCAGCAAATTCCAAGAAATCAGCAACGCGACCAGCATGTTCAAGGGCTGTATTCAATTCAGTTGCAGATCCAACGACATTGACATTGTTCCAGAATTCCTCGCGAATTTCAGGAATGCGCTGCAAAGCTTCTTTGAGACTGCTTTCACTTCTAGCCATCCCGCAATTGTTCCACATAAGCATTCCAAGTTCTCTATGGAATGATGAAGTGGTTCTTTTACCATTTATGGATAGAAATGTTGAAATTCTTCCTTTTACATCTTCGACTGCTTTCTTGAATTCAGGATGTTCATTGGTGATGCTTCCGGGTTTGACTCCGGCTAGATAATGTCCGATAGTATAGGGAATCACAAAATACCCATCAGCCAAACCTTGCATCAATGCACTTGCACCCAAGCGATTTGCTCCATGATCGGAAAAATTTGCTTCGCCTAGCACATGTAATCCTGGAATCGTGCTCATGAGATTATAATCAACCCACAATCCACCCATTGTATAATGCGGTGCGGGATAAATCCTCATGGGAACATTGTATGGATTCTCACCTGTAATTCTTTCGTACATTTCAAAAAGATTTCCATAACGTTCAGCTATGGTCTTTTCGCCAAGTCGATTGATGGCAGCAGAAAAATCAAGGTAGACACCACGTCCACCAGGACCTACACCGCGACCTTCATCACATACTTCTTTTGCAGCTCTTGAGGCAATATCGCGCGGAGAAAGATTACCGAATGAAGGATATTTTCTCTCGAGATAATAATCGCGTTCCGATTCAGGAATATCATGTGGAGCACGATTATCATTGGGTTTAAGTGGCACCCATACACGTCCATCATTCCTAAGTGATTCACTCATCAATGTAAGTTTGGATTGGTATTCACCATGTTGTGGAATTGATGTCGGATGAATTTGCGTAAAACAAGGATTTGCAAGCCCGGCACCTTTTTTATGGGCTCTCCAAATCGATGTTACATTGCAAGCCATAGCATTTGTCGATAGATAAAACACATTGGAATATCCACCAGTTGCCAAAATTACGGCATCTCCTGCCCATGATTCCACATTGCCTGATACCAAATCTCTTGTGACAATACCTCGTGCATGACCATCAACCAAGACAAGTTCCATCATTTCTTTTCTTGTATGCATGGTTACTGTGCCTGCACCAATCTGACGGGACAAAGCAGAGTATGCTCCAAGTAATAATTGTTGTCCTGTTTGACCTTTTGCATAAAATGTTCTTGACACTTGAGCACCACCAAAAGATCTATTGGTCAGATATCCGCCATATTCGCGAGCAAAAGGAACGCCTTGAGCAACACATTGATCAATGATATTCACGCTGACTTGTGCCAAACGATACACGTTTGCTTCGCGAGCTCGAAAATCGCCACCTTTTACAGTATCATAGAATAGACGGAAGATACTGTCTCCATCATTCTGATAATTCTTTGCTGCATTGATTCCACCTTGAGCGGCAATTGAATGTGCGCGACGCGGAGAATCATGGAAAGTGAAACAGTCCACATTATAGCCGAGCTCAGCCAATGTTGCTGCAGCAGATGCACCGGCAAGACCTGATCCCACGACGAGTATGCGATACTTTCGCTTATTCGCCGGATTGACCAATTTCACTTCTGCGCGATGTTTGTCCCACTTTTGTTCAATGGGTCCTGAAGGAATATTTGATTCAAGTTTCATGGTATGTCACAGTTGTAGTATGTGTCTTGTTGAATGAAATTAATGTTCAGTCGCATGTGCAATTTGGTCCATCGGGACATTCCTTCGACATCCCTTGCATATGCTCTTGCGGAGGTGCTTTTTTTATCACGCCAATCATGACGCCTAGTGGAATTGAAAGATAACCAATGAGAAAAATGGCTGCGAGTGCCGGACCTATCTTGGAAGTGATCTTATTGATATTGGGATTTGTTACACCCAATGTTTGAAAAGCACTTGATGTTGCATGGCTTACATGGGAAGACATAAATGCCAATGCAATCATGTAAGATAGAGCAATGAAAGGATTTTGAAATCCAGCTACTACCATATTGTATACGTGATGTACAATCTCTCCGGTTGATTCCATTCTATATCCACCGGCATAATAAGTATTGGGTTGTATGATGCCGAATGTGTAATGAAGAAGGTGATAAATCACAAAGAAAAGAATTGCCATGCCTGAAACAAGCATTGTTCTTGAAGCCAATGTCGACTTTAATGACTTCTTTGTATCATAAGCAATTGGTCTGGCAGATCTATTTCTAGAGGCCAATTCTATAGAAGACCAAACATGAAGTCCAAATGCCGTAATCATTGCAATCCTCACCAGCCAGAGAAGTGGACCAAGATTCTTTAGACCAAGCGCATACCCGTTTATTTTCTCCGGACCTGCAAACATGAGAAGATTGCCAAGGAGATGCCCTACAAGAAAACCAATGATAAGAAGGCCAGAAATGGCCATCACGATTTTTGTGAAGACTGTTGAACGAAGAAAGTGAAGCAAAGATGACATGGATGAATATCCTTACAATGCTGTAATTGTTGTGATAATAATATTCAAAAGTAGAGATTTTAAGGCAGTTTATCAAAAATCGCCATAGTCTTAGGGTTTTGCTTCGCAATAATATTGAGCTCCCAAAGGAAGCCATGAAAGCAGAGGCTCAAGAGGTCTAAGAAAACGTGCGAATGATGGAAAGAACAATGTAAAACGCAATCGTGTTCCTGAAAAACCGGCCTTTTTGTAGATTGACGAAGCATATGATGGGGATAATAGAACGGCATCAACGTCGAAAGGGCAATCCTTGATTGTTTTCACTGTCAATGGATTCCACGGATTATGTTCAAACATGAATAAGCTTCCACCTGGGCGAAGATGTGTGCGTAAATCTCTGAGAATTCGCTCATGTTGGGAATGAGGAATATGATGAAACACATTCGCAATGAATATCACATCAAATGTATCTCCAAATCCTATTGGCTCTGTTTCTGAAATGAGTTCCCATCGAATGCAGTCAATGCCTTTATTATGGTCTCGGGCAATAACAAGCGAATCAGCTGAAACATCTGCCCCAACTATTGTCGAATAGGGAAAATACGTATGAAGATAGTGTTCGCTTTTCCCAATGCCACAACCAAAATTCAAGATATGTAGAGCGCTGTTTTGCATGCCTCTTGATGAAAGTAATCGAGCAATTTCTTTTACCTTGTATTCATCGAAAAAGGATGGTGTATAACCGGATGCACGAACATTGGCTGCATGCATGTCCACATAATCCTTGGCATATTTATCAAATTCACTCATCTTTCTTATAAATCTGTTCAACAATATATAGTGGTCTGAATTTCGTTTCATCATGAATACGGCCAAGATATTCACCAATCATTCCAAGTGCGAGAAGCTGTATTCCGCCAAGTAATAAAATAAAGATGATGATTGATGCCCAGCCAAGTTCTATATGAGATTTGGGTACAAATAATTTCAGGATTATCACATATAAGCTATACAGAAATCCAAAAAGCGCTGTGATGATACCAAGATATGAAGCCATTTTCAAAGGGATGGACGAAAATGATGTAATCCCATCGAAAGCAAATTTTATCATTTTGGACAAAGTGTATTTTGTTTCACCCGAATGCCTTTCATGCCTTTCGTATTCAAGTCCGGTTTGATTGAATCCAATCCAGCTTATCATTCCACGAATGAAGCGATGTCGTTCATTCATGGATGTCAATACAGCAACCACCCTTCTGCTCATGATGCGAAAATCACCGGTGTCGACGGGTATTTCAACATTTGTCAATTTTTTCAGCAAACGATAAAACAATTTTGCAGTAAACAACTTGAAAGGAGTTTCACCCTCGCGTTTTTTACGCACTGCATAGACCACATCGAAACCTTCCTGCATTTTGCCATATAAATCCACAATTGTTTCAGGTGGATCCTGTAAATCGCCATCAATGACTGCCACTGCATCGCCTTTTGCAAGATCTATGCCTGCAGTGATTGCGATTTGATGCCCATGATTGCGCGAGAGATTTAGTAATTGATAATTCGCTTCTTCTACGCACAATTTTTTCAAAGCATCGAATGTTCCATCCGAAGATCCGTCATTCACGAAAATGATTTCAATATCGGTTGGTATCATGCCAAACTTTCTATTGAACAATGCTTTTGTGTGTTCTAGGCGTTGAAATAGGGCATGAACAATGCCTTCTTCATTATACATTGGTATGACGATTGAGAGTTTCATTGTTCAATCTCCGAAATCTCTGTCGAATAATGTTTGAATTCTTCTTCCAATTGTTGTCTTTGATACATGGTGAAGTACATGCCTTTTGCTGCGAGCAATGCTTCATGGGTTCCTTGTTCAGTGATTCTTCCATGATCCAATACAATGATTGCATCACATAATGCAACCGTTGAAACTCTATGAGCGATGATCATCGTGGTGCGATCTTCCATAATGAGCTTCAGGCCACGTAATATATGTTCTTCTGTTGCTGTATCAACAGCTGAAAAGGCATCATCAAAAATCAACATATTAGGATTTCTGATGATTGCTCTTGCAATTGCAGTTCTCTGTTTTTGTCCGCCCGACAAAGTTATACCACGCTCACCAACAATTGTATCATATCCATTCGGAAAAGTAGCTATATCATCAGCAAGTCCGGCCAATTCAGCTGCTTTGATCACTTCTTCAATCGTTGCATCGGGTTTGCCAAACCTGATATTATCTGCTAGTGACATTGAGAACAAAAATGCTTCTTGTTGAACCAAGCCGATGGTGGAGCGTAATTGTGAAATAGGAATATGTTGTATTGATACTCCGTCGAATACAATCTCGCCATCTGTTGGATCGAATAATCTTGGTAATAATGCAGCAATTGTGGACTTGCCACTACCGGTAGCACCCACAATGCCTAGGGATGAACCTTTAGGTATACTAAAACTGATGTCTTCGAGAGCAGCTTTTGTTCTTCCCGGGTATTTCATGCCTACATGCGTATATACGATACCGCTATCATTAAATGATTGTGTTCGCACTTGGACTGAATCTGTGATCTCGGAATCCAGATCCATGATGTCTCCAACTCTTTTTGCAGATGCAGCTGCCCTTTGAATCAAATTTGTTACCCAACCGATAGCGGCAACAGGCCAAATCAATTGATTCAGATAAATGAAAAACTGAGATAAATCACCGATTGTTGCTTTATTTTGAATTACAAGCATTCCACCATAACCCAATACCAATAAATTGGAAAATCCAACGAGAGCCATCATTGAAGGCATAGTGAGTGATTGTAAAAAGGCAAGCCGGATATTTCTTTGTTGGTATAAGGAACTTTGTGCTTCGAATTCCTTTGTTTCATGCGCTTCTCGACGATATGCTCGGATAACTCTCACGCCGCTGAATGCTTCTTGAGCTTGAGCAGTCAATGTTGAGAATTGCTCCTGAACATCTCTAAATCCAATATGAACTTTCTTTCCGATGAAATATGTAAGAAAGGCCATAAATGGAAGTGGGAGTAGTGCCATCATTGTAATGGATGGGTTCAATGCTCCCATAAAAGCGAGTGCAAAGGAAAAAGTAGTGAGTGTATTGGCTGAATACATCAAGGCAGGACCCAAAAACTCCCGCATCGCCGCAATGTCATTGGTTGTCAATGCCATTAGTGAACCGGTGGAATGGTTATGGTAGAATGATAATGACTGACGTTCAAGGGCTGAAAGTAAATCATTTCTCAATTCATATTCGATGAGGCGGGAAGCAACGATGATTGTTTTTCTTGTTAAAAACATGAAAAAACCTGATCCAATTGTCAAGAGAAGGATCGTTACTATTGAAGTGTTGACCGCGGATTGATCAATATTCGCTTCTTGCATTCCATCAACGATGGAACCAACAAATTTTGGAACGGAGGTGGAGCAGATATTCGAAATGGTCACAAATGCGAAGCCAAGCAATAAGCGGAGCCTATGCTTTTTCAAATAGGGAAATAATCGTGCGAGTTCCTTCATTTGATCAAGCCACTGTTATCTCTTTGCAGAGATAAACATCTTGTATTGCATTTAGTAAAGCAATTCCTTCATTCATGGGTCTTTGAAAAGCTTTCCTTCCAGAAATCAAACCCATACCGCCAGCACGTTTATTGATGACTGCCGTTGTGATTGCCTCCGCCATGTCATTGTCGCCGGATGCACCGCCGGAATTTATGAGTCCAATTCTACCCATATAGCAATTCGCAACCTGATATCTGCAAAGATCAATCGGGTGATCGCTTGACAATTCGGTGTACATACGATTGTCAAGCTTGCCATATGATGAGCCACCCATGTTCAATGCAGAATAACCGCCATTATTTTCCGGCAATTTTTGTTTGATGATATCAGCATTGATGGTAACACCTAGATGATTCGCTTGTCCGGTTAAATCTGCAGCAACATGATAGTCTTTCTCACTGGTCTTGAATGCTGAATTGCGAATATAGCACCATAATATGGTGGCCATGCCAAGATCATGTGCCATGGCGAATGCTTCCGAAACTTCAATGATTTGACGTGAACTTTCTTGCGATCCAAAGTAAATCGTGGCACCAACAGCGGCGGCACCCATGTCGGCAGCTTGTTTGATTGTACCATACATGATTTGATCTGCCTTATTTGGATATGTCAGGAGTTCATTGTGATTGATTTTAACGACATAGGGAATTTTGTGAGCATATTTTCGGCTGGTCATAGACAATACCCCAAATGTTGATGCAACCGCATTGCAACCACCTTCAATAGCCAGCTTGATAATATTCTCAGGATCGAAATATGCCGGATTTTTTGCAAAACTTGCACCCGCGGAATGCTCAATGCCTTGATCTACTGGAAGAATCGATGTATATCCAGTTCCACTCAAACGTCCCGAATCAGTCATCCTTTGCAAATTTCCCAATACTCGATTATTTCTATCCGAAATACCGAAAACATCATCGACACTTGTTGGTGAGGGAAGATGCAAATGGCTCTTTGGGATTGTTGTTGATGTATGATCGAGTAAAAACGAGGCTCTGTCGCCCAGGTGAGAGACAATGGAATCGATCATGCTGATTATCCAATTGAGTGATACAGATGAAGTTGTTATACATTGCAAAAATAGTGAATTGCAGGCAATGAATTGGCTTGGCCATTGAGAAGTTGTTCACAAGCAATCTCGAAACCGATGGGAACTCACATCGAAATTTGAGGAGAATTCCTTACCTTTGCGATTCGATTTATTTCTCGATGCATTGGAAAGGTGCAAGAGTGGTTTAATTGGCACGCCTGGAAAGCGTGTGTACCGGCAACGGTACCGCGGGTTCGAATCCCGCCCTTTCCGCAAGCCGTCCTTTGTGAGGACGGCTTTTTTTATGGTCATTTGTGGATAAATACCGATTCTTTATGATGATTTTTAAGTCCCAAAACATGCCTGAATTGTGTATTTTTGCACCATAAAATAGTCTTCATTCAGTTTCTGAAATATACCTATGTCATCGCTTCTCAGCGAGCGCATACTTCCGGTTACGCTGGAAGATGAAATGCGCGACTCATATCTCGATTATTCTATGTCCGTCATTGTATCTCGTGCACTTCCGGATGTGCGTGATGGACTCAAACCGGTACATCGTAGAATTCTCTATGCGATGTATGAACTAGGTTTGGTTCCGAACAGACCATATAAAAAATCCGCCCGTCTTGTAGGGGAAGTATTGGGGAAATTCCATCCCCATGGTGACTCATCGGTTTATGATGCAATGGTTCGTTTGGCACAAGAATGGTCAATGCGTTACCCTCTTGTAGATGGTCAGGGGAATTTTGGCTCGATAGATGGTGATCCTCCTGCTGCCATGCGTTATACAGAAACCAAGCTCGCTTCACTTGCAATGGAAACGTTGCGTGACATCGATAAAGATACCGTTGATTTCAGACCTAATTTTGATGACTCCTTAGAGGAGCCGAGTGTTTTACCAACATCATTACCAACATTACTTGTCAATGGGGCCGGTGGTATTGCTGTTGGAATGGCAACAAATATTCCTCCTCATAATCTTAAAGAAATTGTCGATGGCTTACAGGCACTCATTAAGAATTCGGATATCACAATACCCGAATTAATGGAGCATGTCAAAGCTCCCGATTTTCCTACCGGGGGCATCATTTATGGATATGAAGGTGTCAAAGATGCCTTCCTGACAGGTAGGGGTCGTGTAGTGGTTCGCGCAAAGGCAAGTGTTGAAGCCACAAAGACCAAAGAGACAATTGTAATCACCGAACTTCCATATCAAGTCAGCAAAGCATCACTTATCGAGAAAATTGCTGATTTGGTTCGTGCAAAAGTTCTTGAAGACATCTCCGATGTTCGGGATGAGTCGGACCGTGATGGTTTAAGAGTCGTGATAGAACTCAAGCGCGATGCCACACCAATGGTTGTGCTCAACAATTTGTATAAACACACTCAACTCCAAACAACATTTGGTGTGATCATGCTTGCGCTTGTTGAGGGTAGGCCTCGCGTTTTGAATCTCAAGCAGATGATGGAGGAATTCCTCAAACATCGTAATGAAGTGATTGTACGCAGAACAAAATTTGAATTGGATGCTGCTGAAAAACGTGCTCACATTTTGGAAGGTTTCATTATTGCATTGGATAATATCGATGCTGTGATTAAAACCATTAAAGAATCAAAAGACACTCCAACTGCAAATGCAAATCTTCAGCAACGTTTTGGATTGTCTGAAATTCAAGCAAAAGCCATTTTGGAAATGCGCCTGCAACGCTTGACCGGATTGGAGCGTGAAAAGATTCAGCAAGAATATCGCGAGATCATTCAATTGATCGAAAAACTTCGTGCAATCTTGGCAAGCAAAGAGCTTCAGATGCAAATCATCAGTGATGAATTGGCAGGGCTAAGGGCAAAATATGGTGATGAAAGAAGAACCGAAATAGTTCATGATGCCCGTGATTTCACATTGGAAGACATGATTGCCAATGAAGAAATGATTGTAACGATTTCGCATAAAGGATTCATCAAGAGAACTGCTGTCAGCAATTATCGCAGACAACATAAAGGTGGTCGCGGAGCCAGTGGAGCAGGAACATATGAGGATGATTATGTAGAACAGGTTTTCAGAGCCGCAACGCATCATTATCTTTT
>SXZI01000018.1 GCA_005788035.1 Bacteroidota bacterium | reverse complement strand
TAAAAGAGCTTGCAATAGAAACATTCAATTTCATTGCCAGCATGCAAGAAAGAGAAAATACATCGGGTATTTCCGGTGTGGCATCCGGTTTCACCAAACTTGATGATATTCTTGGTGGATTTCAAAAAGGTGATTTGGTCATCATAGCAGCACGACCATCAATGGGGAAAACCGCATTTGCATTGAGTATCGCTCGAAATGTGGCAGTAGAATACAATATACCGGTGGCATTTTTCTCGATAGAAATGGCGGCAAACCAATTGATGATTCGATTATTGAGTGCCGAAGCCAGGGTGAATGCTCATGATATTCGCACCAATCGATTGCAAAAACAAGAAATGGCAAAGATCACTACTTCAATAGATTCTTTAACACATTCACCTTTGCTGATTGATGATAGTGCTACATTGACAGTGATGGAAATCAGGGCGAAATGCAGAAGATTGAAAGCAGAACACAATGTTCAATTGATCATCGTGGATTATTTGCAATTTGTTTCGCCACCCAAGGCAGAAAGCAGAGAGCGTGAGATCTCAATTATTTCTCGAACACTGAAACAAATAGCAAAAGAATTGCAGATTCCGGTCATTGCTTTGTCTCAGTTGAATCGCGGTGTGGAAGCACGCGCTGACAAACGGCCGATGCTATCCGATCTTCGTGAATCAGGATCAATCGAACAAGATGCGGATGTGGTGATGTTCGTGAATAGGCCTGAGCAATATGGCATATTGACTTGGGAGGATGGTTCACCCACGGAAGGTACTGCGGAAATTATCATTGCAAAGCAAAGGAACGGTCCGGTAGGCGATATTCGTTTGGCATATCTGAAAAGCTATGCTCGTTTTGAGAATTTATCCATTCAATTTGATGAGCCGCCAGGATTTATAGGGTCGGCCACCACTTTGGATGACATTGATTTTTAAGGAGAAGGTATATGAAACAACAAGAATTGGCAATAGATGGAATGTCTTGTGGGCATTGCGTGAAATCTCTCAATAAGGAATTATCTGCCATCAAAGGATTGACCGTGCAGGAAGTTTCGATTGGGAAAGCTGTGATCGAGTATGATCCGGAATTGGTGAATGATGAAGATATTCTTCAAGCGATAGACGAAGCCGGATTCAGATTGGCAATGTGATATGAAATTGCAGGATTTGATAGCCTGTGCATTGCTATTATTTTCGCCCATCTGCAAACTATGCGCATCCGATGTGCCAATGCATGGGGTGACAATTGGCGTGCAATCAGGGGATGTAGGGAAATCTCTGGAGGCGATGTATAGTTATGGCAGCTTGGTATATTGGCCCAAGACCTCAATGATTAAAGGTTTGGGAGCAATTTCAATTGGAATGGAAACAGGTCCATTGAATGCAGATCGGTTCATCATAGCACCAAAGATTTCCTATACAATGAATTGGTTTGTGTCATTCGGTGCATCTATGTTATACTATACCGATTTTCAAGGGGGATCTCTTCGATTTAGACCAGAAATTGGTATCTCAATGTTGGGGGTAAGAGTATATCACGGTTGGAATTTCAGTGTCGACAAATATAATCCCCTTCCCATGAATACATCATTTTTCGCATTGACTTATTTCGTCAAGTTTTGATGCCAATCCTGAATGATCGCCTGTATTTGATCGATACCGTCTGTCAATGCTGCAGGACCTGGTTGCAGTATGATTGATGATTTGATTTCATGAATGCGATGTTCTTTCACTGCATTTATGTCCATCCAACCCTCTCTTGAAATTATCATGGCTGGTTTCACACCTTTTCCGCACCATGATGCGATGATGATATCCGGATTTTTTTCAATGATGATAGATGGATCGGGTATGATGCGTCTCTTTGCATCTTGATACTGTCTATGCTCTGCAAAAACATCGATTCCGCCGCATAATTCCACGAGTTCACTAACCCATGCTATGCCTGAAATAAGAGGATCGAACCATTCCTCGAAATAGATGCGAGGACGGCGTTTCAATGTGGATGCCTGTACTGCGGCATCATCGATTTTCCTCTCAAGAAAAGCCCTGTACTCATCTGCCTCGGTTGATTTTTCAATCATACGACCAAGCATGGAAATCATGTCCAGAATCCCTTCGATCGATCGATGATTGAAGCAATGAACCGTCATTCCGGCTAAGATCAATTGTTGACAAATACCTGCCTGCAAATCGCTCCATGCCAGAACGATATCCGGTTTGAGCTCGACGATTTCATCAATCTTTGCATCAAGATAGGTGGAGACTTTAGGTTTGGTTTTACGGGCAATGGCGGGTCTTACAGTAAATCCGGAGATTCCAACAATCATATCTTCTGCTCCAAGGGCATAAAGTGTTTCTGTTGTTTCTTCGGTGAGGCATACTATGCGCATGATATCACTCCGCTTGGCGTATCCTTTCGAACATGATGATTGCAGCAGCAGCTGATGCATTCAGGGATTCAACATTACCATGCATAGGAATGCGAATAAGCTTCGTGCATTCTTTTCTAATTGCCGGTCTGATTCCTTTCCCTTCACTTCCTATGATAAGAATTGTTGGACCAGAAAACAGTCCCGGTTCTGAATAGGATAAATCTGCCATGCCATCAGTTCCCAATACTGTAAAACCTGCAGCTTTGGCATTTCTTATTGCGACCATAAGAGAATCTACCTTGCAAACAGGTAAAAACTCCATTGCACCTGCAGCAGATTTGAATGTTGCTGGTGTAATTGGCGATGAATGCTCAATAGTGATAATCATTCCGGAAGCGCCGGAGCATTCAGCTGATCGGGCTATTGCTCCAACATTATGAGGATCATTAATTTCGTCGAGTGCGATGATGAGTGGATTTGGGGATTTTTCCAAAGATGCATCGAGCAAAGCAAACAGCTCCACATATTCGATCATGGCAGTAAGAGCAATAACACCTTGAGCGGAACCACGCTCCAGAGGGATTCGCCTTTCCATGTCATTGAACTTCATTTTGTCGGCAATGGCGCAGGCGATATTGTTTTGCCTTGCCTTCATGCGGATTTCCTCAATTGCATCGCCCGAGGCGCCATATTGCACGAAAATCTTCTCAATTTCTCTGCCTGCATTCAGAGCTTCTATCACGGCACGTCTGCCATAGAGATAATGACTGGTTGTATTCTTCATTAATTCGCGGAAAACCCGTATTTTTACAAGCCTTTGCCCTCCTTTTAGAAGGCATATGTTTCACCGCACAAAGATACAGTAATTCCATGGATCGTCTCGAAACATTCCCCAATCCTGCTGTCGGAAGACAGTATCGCATCAAGCATATATTGCATGAATTTACTTCGGTATGCCCTTTGACCGGTCTGCCGGACTTTGCAACTGTCACAATTGAATATGTGCCGGACGCAATTTGTTTGGAATTGAAAGCGCTTAAATATTATTTCCTAGAATTTCGCAATATGGGAATCTTCTATGAAGCCGTAACGAATAAGATCTTGGATGATCTTGTGGAACGTTGCAATCCCATTGAAATGACAATTACCACAGATTGGGGTATTCGCGGTGGAATGTCCAGCGTAATCACCGCTCAGTATAGGAAGAAGTAATGGAATCCCGCATTGCAAAAGAGTTTCATTGGGAAATGGGTCATCGATTGCCTTATCATCAAGGTGGTTGCCAGAATATTCATGGACATTCATATACGATGCGAGTTGAAGTGATCGGCACAATTGATCCAGCTACTGGAATGGTGATAGATTACTTCGACATGAAAGCTCTTGTCGAACCATTGATCGATCGGCTTGATCATTCATTTCTGCTTGATTCTTCAGATCATGTCCTTGTTGAGTTCTTCAAACAGCATCCGATGAAAGTGAATGTCGTAGATTTTTATTCCACGGCAGAGAATATAGCGCATTTTATTCTCCGTGAATTGATCCCCGGATTTTCGGCTTTTCCATCGGTCCATCGATTGATCATTCGATTGCGAGAAACAGAAAATACCTTTGCCGAAGCCGAACATTATTATCATCGTTCATAATTAAACCAGAATAACATATGTCAGTTAGAGTTCGATTTGCACCATCACCAACGGGTTTCCTTCATATTGGAGGATTAAGGACTGCTTTGTACAATTATCTTTTTGCAAAGCATCATGGTGGAGAATGCATTTTGCGCATTGAAGACACCGATCAGACAAGATTCGTTGAAGGTGCCGAAGAGAATATAGTTGACATTTGCCGATGGGCAGGTATGGAATTTGATGAAAGCCCCGAAAAAGGTGGACCTTTCGGACCATATCGTCAATCAGAGCGCACCGAGCTCTACCAAAAGTATGCAAATGAATTATTGCAAAAAGGCATGGCCTATCGCGCTTTTGATACATCCGAAGAGTTGGATGCCATGCGCGAACGACAAAAGAATGCGGGTATTGCGGCAAAGTATGACAGAACGGTGATGAGAAGTGAATATACACTTGGGCCGGATGAGACTCAAAGACTGCTCGATTCAGGTGCAGACTATTGCATTCGCTTGAAGGTTCCTGTTTCAGGCGACATTCGATTCAATGATATCGTACGGGGCGAGGTGATTGTAAATGCTCGCGATGTTGATGATCAAATTCTTCTGAAATCAGATGGTTTCCCAACATATCATCTTGCAAATGTTGTGGATGATCATCTCATGCAAATCTCGCATGTTATCCGCGGTGAGGAATGGCTTCCATCCACTCCGAAACATGTTTTACTCTATCAAGCTTTTGATTGGGAAATGCCACGCTTTGCCCATCTTCCTCTGCTACTCAATCCTGATAAATCAAAAATGAGTAAGCGATTTGGGGATGTTTTTGCCAAGAGTTTTAGGGAAAAAGGATTTTTCCCTGATGCTCTCGTGAACTTTGTTGCATTGCTCGGTTGGAATCCAACAGCCGACAGAGAGATATTCACAATGACTGAATTGATAGAACATTTTTCACTTGAAAAAGTAAATAAAGCGGGTGCGGTATTTGATACAAAAAAATTGGAATGGATGAATGCACAATATCTGCGAGCTTCTGATGGTCAATCACTTCTGCCTGAATTACAACGCATATTGCATGATCATTCAATTAAAATTTCCGATGAAAGAGCAAAGAATATTTTGATCCTCTTGAGAGAAAGAATCACATTCCTAAATGAGATTCCATCATTTGGTGCATATATGTTTTCCGAATCTTTTGAAATAGATCAAGAATACAAAGCAAAACACTGGAATGAAGAAACAAGCTCCATCATTCATGCATTATTACCAGTATTGAAAGCAACAGAGAGCTTTGAGCATGAACAACTCAATGAAATAATCGGTGGATATTCAAAAGAACATGGGATCGCTTCAAAGTTCATCATTCATCCATTGAGAATGATGCTTACAGGAAAGCAGGTAGGCGCAGGATTGTATGAGACTATGGAAGTGCTCGGAAAAGAGATTTGCATCAATAGAATAGAACGTTTTCTTCAAGAACATGGGAATCCATCATGAGGATGTGTTTTCTTTTGCTGAGCTGTTTGATCTTTGGCTGCACAAGTACACCAAGCACCTGCATCAATGATAGAACGATTGGAACCATCATTCGTTGGGGTGATGGGGAGTTAGAAAAAGGAACATACTCAGGGTATGAGATGCATGCAAAAGAATTGAATTTGTATTCAGCGAATAAACCAGATGGTACGTCACCAATGTGCTTGGCTAAAATTGACTCCATCGATTCACGTTTATTCTGTGGTAAATTGCAAGACATAGTCGGGACATTTACTGCCATACAATCATTATATTCGCCTGGTAAGGCATATCGGTCCATTGAATATATCAACACTAAAACGAATGTACACATGAAAGCCATTTGGAATCCTGAATTCACGACATATGGTAGTAAAGAATTTAGAGCGATTTACGATTCATTGATGTTGGTAATTCAGTCAACACCTAAAACGCAACATGAAAAATGAAAAATTATATACTGGGTTGAATGTTTCATATATACCTCGCACTTGCGAGGGGGGATATTATTTTGGCGTCTGAAATTACAATATTATTGGTGGATGATAATCCGGAGTTCTCCGATACTCTGGCTGATATCATTGGGGGCTTTGGGTGGAAAACGCATGCGTGCAATGCACCTGAAGAAGCTCTGTCATTTATTGAGAAGAATCATCATTCTTTGTCGCTTATGTTGCTGGACATAGAATTCATCAATTCTCAAATGAATGGACTGGATGTACTGGGACAAAGTGTAAAAAAATATCCTTCATTACCGGTCATTATGATATCCGGCAAAGGAACAATTGAAAATGCTGTTCATGCCACAAAACTTGGTGCCGTAAATTTCATTGAGAAAAGTTCCATTTCTACAGATCGCTTACGTGATGTATT
>SXZI01000122.1 GCA_005788035.1 Bacteroidota bacterium | reverse complement strand
AGGAGGACTACTCGCATTTTCTCACATTGAGTTTTCAAAACCGGATACAGTAATATTCAAAGAATTCATCACATTTGGCGCCTATCAAGTTGCATGGAATATTCCTGCAACCATCATGCGTCATTTGGATTTATATATCATACAGTTTTTCTTTGGTACAACAATTGTCGGCATTTTTCAATCCGCAAAAACACTGTATCGCTTTTTCGAAGCATTGATTGACGGCATCAGCGGACTCTATTATCCAGCACTGGTTCGCATGCATGCAAGAGGAGACAGAGTAGCCGAGCATGGCATGACATCAAAAATCATTTCTTTCACAATGCTAGGCATGATATTAATCGTTTTTGCATTGAGTCTTGGCATTGGAGAATGGCTTGTGACAACATTTCTAAGCAATAAATACATGATGGCTTATCAACATTTTTCTTTACTGATGTTGTGCGCAATTATTCTACCAATGATGATCACGGCAATTATCTATATCACCAGAGATCATATGAAAGCATTGCTTGCAAATGCGATCATCAGCTCTCTGACAGGAATTGTGGTTTCGATACTTATTGGTATAAGCGGACACTCTGAATTGGTTGCGCTGGGCACGATGAGTTATACAATCACTTTTTCATTGATCGGCATCATATATGCAATCAAGCAAGATATCTTTGCACCCAAAGATTTCTTCCGGGCAATTCCCGATTCATTGAATTTTATTCAATCTGTGATGCATAAGCGATCATGAATCATCTATTTGACATCATTCTTCCCACCTATAATAATCGAGAAGAATTACATGCATGCCTACTTGGATTGGAATCTCAATCCATACATGATATGCGATTGCTGATTTGTGTGGATGGTTCAATGGATGGAACAATGGAATTTCTTGATGAATATTGTTCCCATACATCCATGAATATCATTGTTCTTCAACATCCCGATGGAAAGAATCACGGGAGAAATGCAACTCGAAATCTTGCATTGCCACATGTGAATGCGCGATTTGTTATATGTCTTGATTCAGATGCAATTCCCGATCCCGATTTTCTGGAACAGCACCTTTGCATTTTAGAACAAGGTGATTGTATTTCAGCAGGAGATTTGACGTATGTGAATGCGCACAAAAATCATTGGGCGGCATATTTGCATACAAGAGGCAAAAAACGATATCCGAATATGGCATTGATTCCATTTCAATACATCACTACAGGGAATCTTGGAATGCCGGCAACATTCTTCATCCAATTGCAAGGACAAGATTCAGCCATGCGTGGTTATGGAGGTGGAGACACTGAATTTGCATATCGCGTACACATCGCATTCAACCCTAATGTATATCATGCTCAATTAGCTATAGCACGATCATTCATGCAAAAATCAATCAATGAAGCATTGGATCAAATGGAAGAGTTCGGTTCAGGGAATTTACGCTATATCAGAGCAAAGCACCCAGAATTCACACAATTGTTCAACATGAATCTGGTACTGGGTAAAGGATTGCAATCGAGATTGATTAGGGTATTACTTCATCCCTTTCTGGGATCAATCACTGAATTTCTCGTGAAGATATCACCAATTGGAATATCAATCAGATTATTGCCTCATGCCATCATGAGTAGAATGTTGAAGGGGTATCAGCGAATTGCATGATGCATCATGCATGTGATTTCATGATTGCAATATTTTTCGTTAAATCTCCGGAGAACACTCCAGAGCCACTAACGATGATATTGATTCCTGCATCCATGACTTTCTTCGTCATATCGGGCTTAATGCCACCATCAATCTCCAATTGGACATGCTCCAGACCTTTTTGATCAAGATATGTTCTAAGCCTTTTTGCTTTGTCCAGCACATGAGGGATGAATGCTTGCCCACCAAATCCCGGATTGACAGACATCAGCAATATGAAATCGACTTCGCCGGCTGCTTCGTAGGCATATTCCACAGGGGTTGAAGGATTCAACACAATTCCTGCCTTTTTTCCGTGATCCTTGATCATGCCTATTGTTCTATGCAAATGCGTACATGCTTCAACATGAACAGAAATCCAATCCGCTCCTGCTTTTGCGAATGCCGATATATAAGCATCAGGATTGCTAATCATCAAATGACAATCAAGTGGAAGCGATGTATGTGGTCGGATTGCCTCCACAATCAATGGCCCAATCGTAATATTCGGAACAAAATGTCCATCCATGACATCAACATGCAGAATATCCGCTCCGGCTTGTTCGCAGCGTTGCACCTCTGATTTCAATTGAGCGAAATCAGAGGATAGCAATGATGGGGCTATGATAAGTGGATGCTTCATCTTGCACCAAAAATCAATGTTGAATTGTCAATGGAATGATATGAACCTGTTTACCTGACATCACTGTCACAGAATACAATCCCGAAGGATAGGTACCTACATGCAATTCGATGCGATGATTGCCAATATGACCGGATTGTTCCATGGAATGAAAAGTTTTTCCTGTTATCATATCAGAAATCTTGATTGTAATTGGCTCAGCACTATGTGCATCAAACATCACGTGAAGATATTCGCTTGCAGGATTTGGAAATGCAAATACCGGCACCTGCTCAATACTTTGTTCATTGATAGATGTAACAATGCTGAAGTCTCTGTCGAATCTCGGAACCAGTTTATATCTTCTACTTCTGAAATCAGCACCAATGATTCCACGAACAAAATCCACTTTCTCTCCAACTGTCGGCTTTACACGATTTGTCACTGCCACAATGCTGTCTCTGGTTGTGTACTTCAATTTGCTTTCATCGGTTTCAACTCGAATGCCTTGCGTCATGTCCTGTTGCAAAGCTTGGTCAACAATGATGAACTCTCCTGTTGATTGCGGAGCCGATGGCTCGATGGTCCCAATGGCAACATTGGGGAATTCGACAAGCATGTCTCGCCATTGATCAGACCCTTGAACGCCATTAGGATTCGTGGTGAAATTCGCAGTGCTCAAAGATACCGGTTGATATGGCGTTTCACTTCCAAGAATTTCCAAGGAGTCAATATTTCCAAAAAACACAACTCCACCGAATTCTTGCAATCTTGATGATACACGAACTTTTTGCCCTCTCCTGAGTGTCATTGCCCTTGAATTATTTCCTTGTCTATAGAATGCTGCACCAGAATATGGCAATGTTCCATCCTGAATAATGGCTCTTGCTTGATTTTGGAATCTATCTCCGAATATGTCTGAAGAATCGCACATCACAATTCCTTCGATTGTGACCGATGCACCTTGCATGTTTCTGATGCCGCTAACTGTATCAGGAATTTTCACATCTGAGATTTTTGGATATGTGTCAACAACCTTATAGAAATAGTCTGATGCAACAGGCAAGCGATATTCATTGTTTGCATCATCAATTGCACTGATGTAATATCGAACGATTGTACCAGCAGGTTGAGCGGGAATTACTCCCAACCAGCTTCCGGAGGGATCATCTTGAGCAGGATATTTGGTATATGTTTTTCCTGCATCCACAGAAACAAACAATGCTATGTTTTGGAATGGGACAAGATTTGTTCCGCTTAACACATCATATACGATTTGCACTTGATCTTTTGATGAGGGGAAAAGTTTTGAGGGTCTTTGTGCAACAAGACTTATGACTGCGGGTTTTGGTCCGGCAATCACATCTTGTTGCATCGCAGGAGCTATTGCATAGGTAAATAATTGCGATCCGCCACCCATTCCTCCTCCACCACCGCCGGCAAGGAAATTGGTAGTGATGAATCCTTCTACCTTGAATAGTTTTTGTCCTAATGTATAAGGAGAAAACTGAGATTCTTCAATGAAATGATTTTTTGTTGTGAAATATCCCGATTGATCAGACATCGGAATTTCATTTCCATCTCCATCAGAAAACATCAATATGGGAGATGTTGAACTGACGATAACGGAATCAAAGCGAACTTTTCTTCCTGCATACAGCGATGCTGCTGCTTGCGCATTTCTTCCTCTGGTACCTTTGTAAAACTGAGATATTTCCAATGTGGGAACGGGATCAAGTGTTGCATTTCTTGCTATTGTTTTCACAGGAACAGTTGCCACCAATTCCAATGCAGGAAGAGAAACTCTTTGTTGTGAGAAAGCGTCAAACTCATATGGCAATGTTGTGACGATGGCCGTACATTCGATAAGGTCACCAACGCGAATTCTGTCGAAAAGCGATGTGCGAATCAGAGTGTCTCTTTGAAACAATGCAATACCTGCTTTTGCATTTGCATTGGAATCCGCAGCGGATAGATATGTCAACCAACCTTTTCCGATAAGCATGATTGGTCTTCTGTCCCCACCTGATCCATTAATAAGAACAGATACTCCGGCTCTTCCACGAACAATGACCGTATCACCAAAATGCGGAGACAGATATGATGGTATTGTTAATGAATCCGGTGATAGTATTGCAAGTTCTTGAACGGTTTTTTGTTCTGCGGCAATCATTGATGCAGTCAGTGCCAAGAATGCACATAAAGCGAAAAGGAGTCTTTGCATGTTCATTGAAGTTTTATTGAATGATGAATGTATCGCAATATAGCAAATCAATATGCTTTCAAGGGGATACTCAGCACTTTTCGGCAATCCTGAGTTTTGCGGTTCTGGCACGTGGATTTCTTGAGATTTCTTCTTGCTGTGCTTCTATGGGTTTAGGAGTAAATATGCGAAGAGAGGGGATATTGTCATCGTTTTTTGATGCCAATTCCTTGAAGACATGTTTTACGATCCGATCTTCAAGTGAATGATAGGACAAGATGACGATCCGTCCTCCGGATACGAGTTTGGGTATGATTCCTCTGATGGTTTTTTCAAGTATGTCCAATTCTTCATTCACGGCTATACGAATTGCTTGAAAAACTCTGGCAAGTGATTTGGAAACAATATGCGGTGGAACGCATTCTTCGATGAGGTGACGCAAATCATATGTTGATTGTAGAGGAGCCGCACGGCGGCGCTCAACGACCCGCCGTGCGATTATTCTTGCAAAAGGTTCTTCCCCGAAACCTCGCAGAATATGGTGGAGTTTACCCTCCTCAATGCTGTTTAGCAATTCTTCCGCTGTTTGTCCATTCGGACCAAATCGCATATCCAATTTTGTATTGAATCGATAGCTTATTCCGCGCTGCCCTTTGTCCAATTGTCTGGATGAAACTCCAAGATCCAATAAGACTCCGGATATACTCTCATCAGGAATTTCATCTTGGGTCATGAATACGAAATTCGCTTCCCGCAATGTCAAGCGTTTGGGGTATTGCTCCATGATGGTTTTGAATCGTTCTTGGCAATGCAAGATTGCATCAGGATCCGCATCATATGAAATCAATCTACCTTCTTCTTCCAAACGAGATAATATCTCGGCCGTATGGCCACCACCACCAAGCGTGCCGTCTATGTATGTGCCATCAGGACCACATGCCATTAAAGCATCCACGCATTCACGAAGCATCACCGGCAAATGATAATCGTAATCCTGAAGTTCCGGATTATCGGAAACACGTGGTCTCCGTTTCGCTGAGTATTGTTTCTTATTGCCCATTCGGACGCTGCATCACCTGCGAAGCAACTTGCTCATAACTTGCTTCAAACTTGCCAAGATATACTTCAAATTCTTCAGGTTGCCATAATTCGATATGATCAATCATTCCCACAATGACAACTTTTCCGTCTATCCCTGCAAAGTCCAAATATTTTCTGGGAACAATAATGCGCTGTTGCCCATCTAGTTCCACTTCTTCACTCCAAGCCAATACAGTGCGGAGGAAAAATCTGCTTTGTTCATCATATTGATTCAGCTTTGCATATTCAAGTTCATATCTGCGCCACTCATCCAAAGGATAAGCCGCAACGCAACGATCAGAGCCCCTGGTAAGCACAAATGTATTGAGTGCCTCCGGAGACAAAGCCCTGCGCATCTTTGCGGGTATATTCACTCGACCTTTCGAATCGACCGAATATGTTTCTTGTCCTTTGTAAAAAGCCATGCCATCATCAATTATGTGAACAGAGGTGATTCATTAGGAATGTAAACAGGAACTAAACAATACACACTTTCATCGGCTCCCTTCTATCGCTGCATGCCAGTAAGTGTTTGTACTGCAAAGAGGATGTGTCTTCCCCACACATTCTCCCACATATCGCTTTTCCTGAAAAACATTTCCCACTTTCACCCACAATTTTCACACAAAACTCACGAATCATGAGGACTTCACCAATAGTTTTTTGTTGAAATGCCATGTTTTCCTCTTTTTATGCACCTTTTTCCAAAAAGATACTATTATCATGAATTTTTGATGCCGTTATTTTTACGAATAAAGATTGTGAAAACCTGAATACTTATTATTTACATAAGTAATTGATTTGTAATTGTTTAAGTGTAATTGGGTTGAATGGCAAGGTAGGTGATGCCGGGATCGAACATGGGGAAGGGGATGCTGTTTGTTCAGTGTATATCGACTTCCAGTTGACCAGAATGTAATCCCAAGGAACTTCCTCATGGCTGCTGCATGCCTTAAATCAAGGAATTCCGGCAATACGCAAGAACACGGCTTCCCTCCATGATCATGCGAGTGTACTGAACATTTCAAACATCCCCCACTTTCTCCCACTAAGATATTACAAAAAAACAAAAGTTTTTCGGAATGTGCAACGATAAAGATATTATGTCAACCATTTTTCTTGAATAAAAAATAACATGGCTATTCATATAGATTTACGCCTTGTATAAAAATGAGATACTAATGACCGACATGAGACTATCGGCAAAGGTCATTCAATATTGGTAAACTTATAAGGGATTAAAGGGAGGAAATCACTTGGGAAAGAGAGGGCATATTGAGGGCTTTTGCAAGAGTTTTTGCTGCTTTTTTATACTTATTGGATTCTGCTTTTCGCGTACCGGATAGCAGATGGGCGATATTGGCAATGGTGAGCAGTTGATATTCTTTTCCGAGGTCAACGCTGGATTTAGCAGCCGTTTGCAGATGTTTCCATGCCGGCAATGCATCATTGATGGACAAGTGATATGTTGCATAAGCATTATCCAATAAGCAGGAGATTATTGGATCATTGACTTTTTGAGATAATTGATGAGTGTCTTTCAAAAAAATGAATGCCTTTTCGTTGTCGCCAGTGATAAGCGAAATTCTGGCCATGAGTAATGACAACATGGCTTCATCTCTTTTGGGAATTGAACCCGCATGCAAACCAAGAAATTCATTTCCGATCTTCAATGCATGATCGTATAGTGCTTCATCACAAGCTACGATCATTTCTCTTTCCACTGCAGCAGAATCAGGTTTTACTACATCATGCAATTGTTCTTCATTACCGTCATCCGCAATTTGCTCAAGTAATTCGGCTTGTTGCAGAGTGGGGACATTCATGCCGAATTCTTCTCTTAATTCAGCTCCGATTCTTGTACGTTGAAGTGATTGATCAATTGGCTCTTCTTCACCCGATAAGGTGAGTTGTCGAATATTCGAATCATATTGCTGCAAAGCAAAGCCACTAATATTCGGCATCGATAAATTGTGTGAGGTTTGGGCGATCTCAAGCAAGCCATTTTGAACAATATCATGTTCGCCGGCTCCATTAGCATGCGCTACAATATACGGTGTGATTTGTGAACGCTGAATTTCATCCAATCCTTCCGCTTGTTCTTTCAGCACATGCATCATTTGTGAATGTATTGCTGTTTTCTCTTCATACTCAAGTGAGCGTTCGAAGTATTCACGGTAGAATGTCTGTGTAAATTCAAAGAGCGTTGTCTTGATTCCATATCTATCATGTGGTCCAAGACTTCTTAATACGCCTGTTTTTGATTGCACTCTTTTTATTCTTCGTATTGCCGTGACGATATCGGTGTTTAGCAATTTTGAAATGATGAATGCACTACTTTCGATTCCTTCTGCCGCACACAATGAAAGCAACATCACTTCCTCTTCATTGAGATTTTCAATCAATTTCGAGAAAGCCGCATGAACACTGGATGGGAGGAGATCTCCTCTGATGAATTCATCCTTTACTGAACCATCATCCTTGAATGGGGTTACCTTAGAAAAATAGCGCACATATTCGGAAACAACACTTGGTATGCCGGAAGTCTTGCCATATAATATTGATTCGAATTCTGTATTGCCGGAATATCCATGCAGCATTCTAACACATAATTCATGGACTTCTTCCGTGGTGAATGCTTCCATTTCACAGAAGCGATATGCAGCACCATCTTCTTTGATTGTTCTCAATACACTTAACAATGGAGAAAGCGTTTCTTCGGCGACGCTTTTTCTGTAAGCAATCACCAACATGATAGGCAGTTTCGAAATATTTTCAGCAAGTTTTTCAATCAACAAAGCTGATTCAGCATCGCACCAATGCATATCATCAAGTATGAGAATCAGAGGATTTTTTACAGCCCACTGTTCGAGTGTTTTATAAAATTCGAGATAGAGGTCTTTTTTTTCTACCTTATCCTCATTCTTCCCTTCTGCTTTCTCTTTTTCATTTTTGTACAGCTGAACATCACGATTTATTTCTTTGACCGCATCGACAAGATCGCCGAAATATGGAACGGATGTCAGTAAAGTCATACCAATATTGATTGCAAGTTTCTTTTTTGGGGTAATCACCTTTTCACCCGATTTCAATTCTTCGATCAATCGTAGAAATGGTCCGAGTGGTTGTAACATACCTACTTGCATTGTTCCAACCGGTGCTTGGCAAGAAGCCATCGAAACAAGTGCTTTGTCTTGCATTTGCATTTCTTGCTCGAAAATGCGCAATGCTGTTGTTTTTCCGAAACCTGTTTCACCGGATACAAAAATCACAGACCCCTGCTTTTTCTTCAGCCGTTCAGCAGAAGAGTGAAGCAAGTCGAGTGCTTTTGCTCTATGTATGGTAATATTCTGTTGTTCCATGGTCAGGTTTGATTTAAGGGAATGCAAGATACGCAGATTGACAGAGAAAATCAGCGTTAAAAACAATGGCGAGACCTAAGTCTCGCCACCTTTTTTCAATCAATTCACTCTGCTTCTTCCATGAAATCTGTATCTGCATCTTCGATCGGTTCATCCGGGTCGGCAAAAGCCGGTAATTCCAGTATGCCTTTGGTTTCAGAAGCAGGTAATTCCTGCACATCCCTAAGCTTTCTTTCGATTGCACGCGAGCGAACCCCAGCTTTTTCGATTTCATTGGCGGCAGATTCCAATTTGCGACGTGTTGCGTCGAGCACATTTCCGAATTTTCCGAATTCATTCTTTACAGCACCTAGCAATTGCCAGACTTCACTTGAGCGACGTTCAATCGCCAAATGTCTGAAAGCCAATTGAAGAGTGCTCAAATATGCAACAAGTGTTGTGGGCCCGGTAACAACCACTTGAAAGTCTTTTCGAAGAGTATCGGATAAACCTGGTTGATTCAAGATTTCTGCATACAAACCTTCCGTTGGGACAAACATGATGACAAAATCAGTGGTTATTGGCGGATTAAGATATTTCGAAGAAATCGTATTTGCATTTTCCTTCACGACATCCACAAATGCTTTTTTGGCTGCGTCCAATTCTTTTTGCGTGATGGATCCGACGGAATTATATGCTTCCATCAATCGCTCATATACTTCGATGGGGAATTTTGAATCAATTGGAATCATCACATCATTGCCCGATTCATCTCTATTTGGTACCTTTACGACGAATTCGACTCTTTCCTGCGAATCCTTTTTCACAGGTATATTTTCGTCATACTGTGATTTTGTCAAAAATTCCTCGAGAAGATTCCGCAATTGCACTTCACCAAAAATACCTCTGGTTTTCACATTGCTCAGCACTTTCTTCAAATCACCTACTCCATTGGCCAGATGCTGCATTTCACCCAATCCTTTATGGACTTGCTCTAGTCTTTCGCTAATCAGATTGAATGATTCATTAAATCTTTTCTCCAAACCTTCTTGCAGCTTTTCATCTACGGTTTTTCGCATCTCATCGAGTTGTTTTGCATTGTCTTCTTGCAATGTTCTTAGCTTGGCCTCGACAGTCAAGCGAATTTCACCTAATTTATCATCAGTGTTCTTTCGGATATGTTCTTGTTTTTGAACAAGATCATCAAATTTTATGCGTTGCATTTCGGTTAAATCTTTCACACTATCCGAGAAACGCCGTTCAAATTTTGACAATGCATTTTCTTGTTCTTCACGTGATTCTCGTAAAGCACGCATGCTTTCTTCGCGATTTCGAGAAAATTCTTCGCGTATGAGTGGATCCATGCGCGAGATGTCCGCATCAAGCTTTATGAGTTTGTCATTATCCGAATTCGAAGATCCTTTCGATGTTCGATAAGAAAACCATAATGAAAAAGCGCTCACAATGAGCAACATAAAGAGAAGTACATAAGAGATATCCATTGATAACCTCTAAAAGTTAGTGAATACTATCCCCGAATGGATTGATTGCAAGGGTCCCAAGATTGATGCAATGAGTTTCATGCATTGGGGTACGAAGCATGAACAACAATCGCCGCCGACAAAGCAATGTTTACTTTGAGGGCGGCGATACACGATTTTGCGTATGTCTTATTGTATCAGCGTTGTCCGAGTCCAAACATTGACAACAAAATACCGCCTTTTTCTATGAAAAACGGAACAAAGACCAAAGAAATGATTGCCATCAATTTGATGAGAATATTCAAAGATGGTCCGGATGTATCCTTAAATGGATCACCTACTGTATCACCTACAACAGCTGCCTTATGGGTATCTGAACCTTTGCCACCCAATTGACCTGTTTCGATGTATTTCTTTGCATTATCCCATGCGCCACCGGAATTTGCCATTGAAATTGCCAACATCACACCTACAATCAATGCACCGATCAATAGTCCGGCAACCATGTGCACGCCAAATAACCAACCTGCAAGCAGAGGTGTAAGAATAACAAGAAGTCCCGGAGCAATCATTTCCTGCAATGAGGCTTTGGTTGAGATGTCCACACAAGTACCATATTCTGCTCTTGCCTTCCCTTCCAATAGACCCGGAATGGTTCTGAATTGGCGACGCACTTCTTCAATCATGCTGAAAGCTGCTTTACCTACAGAACGCATTGTCATTGCAGAGAATGCAAATGGCAATGCAGCACCAACGAATAATCCTGCCATAACGATTGGATCGAGCATATTGATTATTGGCAATTTTGCTCTTGTCAAAAAAGCTGCTGTCAATGCCAGAGATGTCAACGCAGCAGAACCAATGGCAAAGCCTTTGCCGATTGCTGCAGTCGTATTCCCTGCTGCATCCAATGCATCTGTGCGCTTACGAATATCTTTGCCCATTTCTGCCATTTCGGCAATTCCACCGGCATTGTCGGAAACAGGACCATATGCATCGATTGTCAATCCAACAGCGATAGTTCCAAGCATACCAATGGCTGACATGGCAATACCATACATGCCTGCATAGGAAAATCCAATAACAACGGTAATGGCCATAATCAACATTGGAAGCACAGATGAATTATAGCCGAGTGACAATCCATAAATGATATTTGTTGCGGCACCTGTTTGTGATGCATCCGCAACTTCACGCACTGGTGAATATCTGTGCGATGTATAATATTCGGTAATCAATCCAATTGCAAGCCCGGCAATCAATCCTGCTGCAAGGGTTATGAACACTCCCATGTTTGTATGCATGCGTTCACCCAACATGAATGTTTCAGGCAACATGTTCATTGTGAAAGGATACAATGCAATCAACATCAATATAGTAGAAATGATCAATGCATTTTTGAGAGATGATTCAACTTTTTCTTCTGATTTCGGGCTGACGAAAAACAATGAAATCAAACTGGCCAAGATTCCCACACCACTTACGAACAATGGGAAAAGCAAAGCGGATGTTTTCGCTTCACCTTCCAGTATTGCAAATGATGCAGCACCAATAACCATGGCGGCACAGGTCGATTCAGCAACTGATCCAAACAAATCCGCACCCATACCAGCTATATCACCAACATTGTCGCCAACATTATCAGCAATAACTGCTGGATTTCTAGGATCATCCTCAGGTATGCCCGCTTCCACTTTTCCAACAAGGTCTGCACCAACATCTGCTGCTTTGGTATAGATTCCACCGCCCACACGACCAAACAAAGCAACGGAAGAACCACCCAATGCAAAACCGGAAAGTACTTCCATGATAAAATGTTGATCGACTGAAGGATGTAATGTTATTAGTCCCAAATAGACAAGCATCAATCCAACAACCGCAAGACCTGTCAAACCAAAACCCATGACAGCACCTGATTCAAATGCTATACGGAAAGATTTTTGCAAAGAAATTCTTGCTGCAGCAGCAGTTCGAACATTTCCTTTGGTTGCAATCTTCATACCTATGTATCCAGAGGCAACAGAGGTACCAGCACCAATCAAAAAGCAAATTGCCGACCATAAACCGAGTGGAATGCCTGCATGATCATCATTAACAGTAAAGACGATAATGACCGCAAAAAGGCCCATGAACAAAGACAAAATGCGATATTCTCTTTTGAGAAATGCCATCGCACCTTCAGCAATTGCAGAAGATATTTCCGTCAATTTTGCCACCTCTTCAGGCGATGAAGCACCTGTGTCAATGGAAATTGCATTCACTCTGCGTGAATAAAAGAGAGCAACAATAAGGGCCAAAGAGCCCAAAGCAAGTATCAATCCAACTGTCATACAAAAAGTCTGAAAAGTGGAACAAGTAATGATCAATGTCATGATTTACACCAAATGATCTCATTCCATAGAATGAAACAATTGGCTTGCAAATATACGAAAGGAGGCGCTTATCATGAGGGGATTGGGGACAATTTACCGGCTTAATGCAGATACCCTTTGCTTTTTTTACCAACACTTTCTGTTTTCATGCAGAGTGCGTATTTTTGCCCTCCTGATCGGTCTCCTAGCTCAGTTGGTTAGAGCGCTACGTTGACATCGTAGAGGTCACTGGTTCGAATCCTGTGGAGACCACGAAAGCCAATCACTTGATTGGCTTTTTCATTTGCACCCGCCAAATATGGCAACAGCCCTCAATTACCTTGAGAGCTGTTGCCAGTATCCTGACCCCTGATAGCCAATGTTACGATCATCCCGTGATGCAGAATATCACCCTATTCCGAATCGCTGTGATCACATTGCAACTTAAAGGGATTATGGATGAAGCCAACCCTATAAAAACCCTACAATTTTCACGGCATTATAAAATTTATTTTACTGTTGCCATAAAGGTTGAGAGTGATTGTTCTGGCTTAAGATTGCACTTTTTCCTCAATTTGATGCGATGGTTTTCAATACTCTTCACTGTCACTCCGCAGACATTCGCTATCGATTGGGTGTTTAAACCGATGCGAATAAGTTTTGCCACCTTCATTTCCATGGGTGTTATCGATGGAAGCAATTGTACCAATGTTCTTGAAAAAGCCGGATACATTTCTTCGCAATCGGCAAGGTATGCATCAAGCGTCGAAATATTCCGCTTGCTTTTATTTGAGATTTTGGTCAATTCTTGAATCATGCTAAATCGAATGGTATTGGAATTGGAAATTCTTTCGATCACAGAATCTAATTCGACAAATATTTTTTGATAATGGGTATTTTTCTTTTTCAGTTCTTCATTGTCTTCACGAAGTTTAACAACTTCCTCAAGAATTGATTTATTGTACGTTGGTTTTCCTTCGGACATCAATTTGATTTGCTCTTCTTTTTCAAATTGCTCAAGCTTTTTTATATGAATGCTAATTTCTTCTTGATTTATTTTCTCTAATATTTCCCCATGTTCAATCAATCTTTCAGCACATATTTTCCACTCCTGAAAGTGCAATGCCGTTTGCCATAAATTCATAAGTATTGCAGCTTCCAAACGCGCTATGCTCAACTCTCGAGAAATCTTCAATGCTTCTTCAAATGATTGCGTTGCAGACATGAAATCTTTTTTGGGATTCCCATCCAAACTGAACAATACTCCTATCTCTTTATGAAATTCTGCCACTCTTAATTTGAATTGAGTTGGTTTATAAAACTCCAAGCCTTCTTTTAAAACATTATATGCACCATTCCAGTCTTTCTCATATTTGAGTACATCGGCTCTTCTCACATACACTGCTGCTTTATCATAAATCCCTTGATAATGCACCCAGCTTTTCTCTGCCATTTCAACATGATACTTCAGTTTTGAAAATTGACTCATCAATGAATAATTTCTTGCAAGATTAATATGGGATTTATAGTGCAATTCGTGTGTTGCTAGAGCAAACGATTTCAGCGATTGAGCCAATTCTATTGCCTTTGTAGAGCCTTCTAAATCACCTTGAAAAAAATACACTGACCCTTTTGTGAAAAGAGCTTCGCAATGGATCATGTGATGCAATCCAATGTGTTTTTGTGCTATCAATTCTACTGCAATGAGTTCTTGTAAACATTCTGCAAAATGTTTGTATGTTGCTAGATAATGGTTGGCAAGCAAAAGCCTTGCCCTTGCTTGCAACTCAAAGAGCTTGTGCTTTGCAAAGACTCTACTATGCTTATCTATGCGTAACTTCATCTCTTCCGGAGAAAATGTTTTTCTTTGCATATATGTGTTGATGAATGCAATCAATTCTGTTTTCAACTGCTCATTGGCATCCTTGTACACCTTTATTGAATCTGCTATTCCTTGCAAATCTTTTCCCTGATCTTTTCGAATGGAATCAATAATGGCTGATGCAATTGATTTTAGCAATGGGGTTTTCCCTGATTTTTTTTCTTGATTCATATTCATCAATCACCGAGATAATGTTGTTGAAACAAAACTTCCCACAGTCAATGCTTTCCCTATAAGTATCTCCAGCAAGGACAACAAATCACATTGAATAATATTGCGTAATTTTAATCAGTACAATATCGGAAATCTCCGTGAATTCTTGCCCAATTTGTAATAGTTCATCCCTCACTTCAACTTCAAGAGGGAGAAATCTTTTATTGCATTGCAATGATTGCGATGTTCATGTGCTGATGCATCCACCCGAGCAAGATTATCTGGACTCATATTATTCTTCGGAATATATCATGAGCAAAGCTGAATCGCTTGCTTCAGAGCATCGACGGATATTCAGATTCCCCGAACAATATTGGTTGATTTCTCAATTGCAAGAGCAAGGGATAAACAGCGGTTCATCTGTTTTAGATATTGGTTGCGACAAGGGGTATTTCATTGATCAATGCCGAAGATTTGGCTATTCAGTAACAGGTGTTGAACCTTCAATTTCAGCTCATTCTTATTGCGAGTCTGTAGGTTTAAAGGTTTATTCAAACTTAAAGGAAATACGTGCGAAATTCGATGCAATAACTATGTGGCATGTACTAGAGCATTTTACCAATCCTCATGGAGTGATTGCCGATTGCGAAGAAAAACTTCATACCGGAGGATTTCTGTTCATTCGAGTCCCTGACTTTGCATCATTCTGGAGTTCTCTTCTTGGTAAGGCGTGGATCTGGTTTCAACCGAACAATCATTATGTTCACTATTCAAAAATGTCATTGATAAAGCTCATTGAGAGTCACGGATTTGACATTATATCTTGTACAAGCAGAAAGCCGAATGACATGTTGACAAAGAAATCTGGGGTGCTGGCAGACAAAACTCTAAACCGAAACTTTGGTTATAAACAGTCTTTCAAAAAATATCTCGGCAGACTCTATGAACATTTCACCGGTGTGGAATTATTCTTGATTGCCCGTAAAAAATAAAAAAGGCCTCATCAATATTGAAGAGGCCTTGATTACTATTCAGATCTATTATTGTATCATTCCACGAAGTTCTGCAAGAGTCACTGACTTTGGACGGACAATTGAAGATCCCAACATGCGGTGCACAAGAATTTGAGAACAAATTCCCATTGCTCTTGATACACCAAACATTACTGTATAGAATTCAAATTCAGTCATTCCATAATAATAAAGCAATGAGCCGGAAGCTGCATCAACATTTGGCCATGGATTCTTTGCTTTACCTTGCTCCTTCAATACTTCAGGAACGATGGCAAACAACTTCTTCATGAATTGAACATTATCATCATTCAAGTTGTGCTGTTCGGCAAATTGATGAAATGCTGTGAAGCGGGGATCTGTAACGCGCAATACTGCATGTCCATATCCGGGAATAACTTGCCCTGAGCCCAAACGCTTGAAACAATATTCACGCAATGCTTCATCTGTTGGAACACCGCCAAATTCTTGACGAAGATCCATGATGAAACGCAAACATTCTTGATTTGCAAGACCATGCAATGGACCTGCCAGTCCATTAAGACCAGCGCTCACTGAATAGAACACATCAGACAATGCAGAGCTAACCACATGTGATGTCATAGCGCTAACATTTCCGCCTTCATGATCGCTGTGCAATACTAAGTACAGACGCACAAGATCCTGCCATGACGCATCATCACTGACACCAAGCATATGCGCAAAATTCGCACTCCAATCCAATCCGGACTTTGGCGCAATCAAATCACCCTTACCAAAACGTATGCGATAAATTCCTGCCGCAATGGTTGTGACACCACCAAGCAAGGTTACGCAATCCTCAAGTGTAGCTTTCCATAATTCATCTTTGGAAGCACCTGCTTCATATGCTTTGCGGAATGCCGATTCTTTTTCTAGAGCAAGAATACCAATGCTAAGCATGACCATAGGATGAGTGTCTTTTGGCAAAGCCTTCAACACATCCCATACGGATTCCGGTACATTTGCTCTTGAAGCAAATGCGGCACTGATCTCAGCTCTTTCTGCATCATTTGGCAATACACCTGTGCAGAGAAGAAAGAATATATCTTCCGGTGTTTGTTTTGTTAATTCGAGTATTGGAATATTTCTGATGCGAAGACCTTCATCCGCAGAAACAGAAGAAGTCTCGCAAAGCAATGCGGGAACAGCCCTCATGCCACCAAGCACTTGCTCAATGGCAACAGTGGAAATTTGTGTGTCTCCATGTTCTTTGAGCAATGTTGTTCTCTCGGCACGAAGCTGGGGAAGTTTCTCGTCGAGTCGAGCTTTGAACAAGTCCATTAAAATCACCTGAAATGTTGTGTTATGAAAAGTCGAGTTGAGGTGCTATTGGGAATTACATGTGCAACAAGCATGAAATCAAGAACGTTGCAGTCGCAAAGTTACGAAAAATGAATGATTGTTCACGAAGAAAAAGCGAGGAATTTGTGGAATCCAGCGGATTTGCAGGTATTTAAAGAGGGCGATTTTGTTGTATGGAATGATAAAACGTAACAATATCAGCTGCAAGCGATGTCCAGGAAAGTTCTTTTTTTAGTTTCCGAGCACCATCAATGCATGTTTGCGCCATTGAATCCTCAAAAAAAGACCTAATTCCATTCGATATATCGGATGGCATAATCCCCTCAAAGAGCATGCCTGCCTTTCCATGCCTTACAGCTTCAGGCAGACCACCCACGGGCGTTGCCAAAACCGGTATTTCAAAATGATGCGCTATTGCCACTATGCCACTTTGGGTGGCAGTTGCATAGGGCAATACACATGCATCAGCAGAACAGAAGAACAATGGTGTTTCATCATCAGAAACATATCGTATGTGCTTGTGTATACGATGCTCCAATCCCGAATCTCGTATCGCTCCATCATAGGAATCAAATGATCCATATATCTCACCTGCTATTACCAAATGAATGGAATCTGGAAGTGATTTCATTGCCTCTATCAATTGCATGAGACCTTTGTATTCTCTGATGAATCCGAAAAACAAAAGCAATTGTTTGTCTTGCGGCAATCCCAATCGCTCTCTGGCCTCATGTTTTGAAAGAAGATTGCCAAAATGCGTATAAATGGGATGCTCCTTTCGCAAAATTGGTTTTCCAAGATTCATTGACTTCAGATCATGCTCCACTGCATCGCTGATTGCAATCAAACCATCATGTGCCGAAAGCATGTATTTCGTGAATGCGGAATCACCTGGCCGGGATTCATGAGGTAGTGCATTGTGCACAACACATAATTTGATGCAATCTTTGGGCATTCTTCTGGCAATCGTACCGAATGCAGGTCCCATGAAAGGCATCCATAGTTGCGTGAGCAAGATATCAGGAGATTGAGCTTTAATTTCAGAAGCAACAGTAAACCAATTGAAGGGATTCATTGTATCAAGTACACGCATGGCGGGTATGGGGTCGGCACTATCATCTTCATTCACAAATTGCGAAGAACCAGGGAATAAGAAATCAGGATATTGCCTCGTGAACGTATAAGCTGTTTGTTTGTGCCCCAATTGTTCAAAAGCTCTGTACAATGCCGCATTGAATTGTGCAATTCCTCCCCTGTATGGATAAAACACCGAGAGATAGGCAATATTCAACTGGCTCTCATCATTCATCGCAATTGCCTTTGAATTGCATCGCGAACTTGTTGCACGCTTATGTCATGCATGCAGGATATTCCTCGAGAGCATGATGTTCCATAATAGCAATCACAACCCGAGGATGGCTCCAGAATTTCTCCATAACCAAAAACATCAAATTCATGTTTATTGAAGATATTATTGAAGAGGACCATCTTTTTTCCTAGGCCTAATGCAATATGCATGGTCATGGAAACAGCGGTTACGATCACATCAGCATAAGATGCAATGGCAAGATATTGATGAAGCGGATAGGACCCAACATAGATTGCACGGGTTTGATTATGCAATGTGGCATTCAATTCATGTTCATCCGGCCCGCCAAGAAGCATGGGTGCATATCCATCCTTTTGAAGAAGCGTGATCAACTCCTTCCAATTATCAGCAGGCCAGAGCCGCGTGGGCCATCGAGAACCTGCGCCTGTATTTAATCCAATGATTTTTTTTCCATTCGCTTGTTCTTGAATATGCGAGAAGTTATTTAGCCATTTCTGATCTACATTCAAAACATATGATTCATTGTCATAAGTGAGACCACAGATCTCAAAGATCTCTTGAAGGTAACTTTTTGTATTTGCTTTGGAGAGTTCATCAAATAAGCCGGTTAATAACTTATGTTCAGACTCCTTATTTGCGATGGAAATATGTCCGTCTTTCCAAATGAATCCACGCTTCTCTTCAGCATTACATTCTGCAAGCAACATCGCTGCTTCTTCATCTTTACAGAGATTGATTGCAATGTCGTATGTTTTTCTGGTAATGATGAATATGTCTTCAAATTCAAAAGCACGAATGGTGTCAATTGATTGTGCCGGCAAGATATCGGGATAACGGGTGATCCAAGTGATATGACAACCGGGATACAGTTTTTTGTAGGCCTCGATAAGAGGAGTGGTGCGGATCACATCGCCGAGGGCACCCAGCTTTATAATGAGAATGCGTTTGGAGATAGGTTGATATTCCGTGCAATTCGGACATATCATCCCGGATTCTTTATTGGGCCTGCAGGGCATGTCCCCACGGAAATGCATGCAATCAAAATGCAAGTCTTGTATTGTCATTGTGTTGAATCGTGGAATGCGGACATTCCCGAAAAGTGTGAGAGAATCATGCTATCTTTGCATATAACAATGAAAGCCAACCGCAATGAAGAATGTTCTGATCATCGCATACTATTTTCCCCCATCGGGCGGTCCCGGTGTTCAACGTGTATTGAAACATATTCAATACTTGCGGGATTTTGGTTGGAATCCAATTGTTCTTACAGTTTCAAACGGAGATTTTCCCGCAAGGGATGAATCACTGCTTGCCAAAATTCCAAAAGACATCATCGTTGAACGAACTCATATCTATGAGCCTTACGATGCATATCGTATGCTGATGGGGCAAAAGAAGGGTATGCCAATCGATGTGAATGTCATTAAAAATGATCATCAAAAGCGAACATTCAAAGAGCGTATTGCCGAAGCAATAAGAGCGACATTCTTCATCCCGGATGCAAGAATCGGGTGGATACCAACAGCAGTGCCAAAGGCATTGGAATTGATAAAGAAGCACTCAATCATTGCAATATACAATTCTTCACCCCCTTACACAACTTCGCTGATTGCCAGACAAGTCAAGCGTAAAACAGGACTGCATTGGGTTGCGGGATTTCGTGATCCTTGGACTGAATTTCTCACTTCACCCAAACGTTGGTTCTTCCCAGCTTGGATTGACCGCAAATTGGAACTATCTGTATTTTCCGAAGCGGATGCTATTGAATGTGCATGGATTGGCATCATCAAAGATGCTCTTCGGAAATTTCCGACATTGGATGAACGCAAATTTCATCATGTTCCTAATGGTTATGACTCCACAGACTATCCTTCAATGGATCATGTAGATATGTCGCTCTCCAAACCAGGCACATTCACATTGACATATACGGGATCGATGTATGGAAGACGCAATCCATCTTCGCTATTTGCAGCATTGGAATTATTGTCCGCAAGAGGAGAGCTTTCACCAAATGACATTCATCTACGATTCATAGGAAGATTTGGAAATGAAGTACACGAGATGTTTCAGTCAACATCATTCTCATCATCAATTGAAGTGATTGGATATGTGCCACATGAAAAAAGCATTTCATATCTACTAGTTTCGGATGTTCTGTTGTTGATTGTTGATGAGGCAAAAGAAAGCGAGGAAATTGTCCCTGGGAAAGTATATGAATATATTGGTTCATTCAAGCCCGTGATTGCTATTGCGCCAATGCAAGGAGCCATAGCCGATTTGATGAATGAAACAAAAGCCGGAGGGATAGCTCATCAATCGGATATAGAAGGAATTGCAAATATCATACTGGAAATGTATCGTGCATTTAAAGAAGGGAGATCTTTGGCACAGCCGAATATTGAAGCAATCAAAAGTTACGAAAGAAGAGAGTCCACTCGCAAGCTCGCACACCTTCTCGATGCTCATCAATCATAGCAATTCATTTTTTTTGCGTGATTCATTCGCCATGTTTGATTTGAATTCCGTCATTTCGGCAAGCAAATCAGGATAGCAGGCACTCAAAATTTGCACAGCCAATAATCCTGCATTTTTTCCTCCGCCAATGGCAACAGTCGCAACGGGAACACCGGGTGGCATTTGCACAATCGACAATAATGAATCTTGTCCACCAAGCGCCTTTGTTTGAACAGGAACGCCGATAACCGGCAAGGGAGAATATGCAGCTGTCATACCGGGCAAATGGGCAGCACCTCCGGCACCGGCGATAATGACTTTTATGCCACGCAAATGTGCTGTTTTCCCATACTCAGCCATGTCTTCCGGAGTGCGATGCGCAGAGACAACTTTCAATTCATATGGGATTGAAAATGTTTCACATATCGATGCTGCTTCCTGCATCGTTGGAAGATCTGAATCACTTCCCATGATGATGCCAACAATTGGCTGTGTTCCGAAACGTGATGCATCATGTTCTGACATGGTATTCGCCTTTGTCTAAGAAAAAAAATTGCCCCGACGGATATCCTCTCGTCGGGGCTTCCGCACATGTGTATACTATCAGCGCTGATTCGGATTGAATAATGGTTTCAATCCCTGCCAGCATTCGAAATAATCTTTCTGCAATTCACCTGTTTCCATGGCATACTTTGTTGGTCTATTCACAAAGCGTGTCTCAACCATGAATGCGAATCCATTATTGATATAATGGGGTTCAAGCTTTGCATTGACCGCCTTTTCATATGTGGCTGCATCAGGCCCATGACCCGACATGCAATTGTGGAGTGAACTTCCGCCGGGAACAAATCCACCGCCTTCTTTTGCATCATAGGCACCTGAAATCAATCCCATGTATTCATTCATGAAATTTCTATGGAACCAAGGTGGCCTGAATGTATGCTCCGCAACCATCCATCTTGGCGGGAAGAGTACGAAGTCTGCATTGGCAGTACCGGGCGTATCAGATCCGGAAGTCAAGACAGTGAAAATAGATGGATCAGGATGATCAAAGGAAACAGTATTAATACAGTTGAAATGAGCCAAATTATACTTGTACGGAGCATAATTGCCATGCCACGCAACCACATCGAGTGGAGAGTGACGCAATTCTGCCTGCCATAGATTGCCCATAAATTTTGAAATGACATGGAATTCCCCGTCAACTTGCTCAAAGGAAGCAACTGGATATTGAAAATCACGTGGATTCGCCAATCCATTGGCTCCTATCGGACCGAGATCAGGCAATTTGAATGGTGAACCATAATTCTCACAGATATATCCACGGGCATTTTCTTCCAATACATCAACTGCAAATTTTATTCCTCGAGGAATCACGCAAATT
>SXZI01000121.1 GCA_005788035.1 Bacteroidota bacterium | reverse complement strand
CTTGGAAGCCAGTTCATCGGGTTTTGTGGAAGATTTTTTATACAATGTAGTAGCAATCAAAATTCCAATGATTGCAACACCCAAAGATCCCGCCATCAAACCCCATTCAAGTGCAAGTGAATGAGCATGTTCGCCATGGCCCTTGGCAAGAATTTCATGTGCATTATGGAAAATCGGATGAAGCCAATGTTCAAGAATATTGATGTCAGCACCGAAGGACAATGCCTTTGGTATGCCAAGGAATCCTCCGAATACGGAGAGAATGGCTAGTATCCACAAAGGAATTGTCATGGTGGCGGGCGATTCATGAGGATGAACATGATGATGATCAAAACGCTCTTCACCATGGAAGGTCAAATAGAGCAATCTGAACATGTAAAATGCTGTGCACAAAGCGGCAAGAACTCCAGCTCCCCAAAGAATTGGACTTCCATTCAAAAATGCATACCAGAGAATCTCATCTTTGGAAAAGAAACCGGAGAATGGGAAAATACCGGCAATCGCAATGGTGCCAAGCAGAAATGTGAAATATGTTTGAGGCATATGCTTTTTCAAGCCACCCATTTTCTGAATGTCTTGCTCTTCATGCATACCATGAATGACGGATCCTGAACCCAAGAACAATAATGCCTTGAAAAAAGCATGAGTCATCACATGAAACACGGCTGCGGTATATGCTCCAACACCCAAAGCAACGAACATAAAACCAAGCTGGCTCACTGTTGAATATGCAAGAACTTTCTTTATATCATTTTGCACGATGCCTACTGTGGCGGCAATCAAAGCAGTTGTAATTCCTATTCCGGTAATCACTGCCATGGTTGTATGAGACATTGCAAACAACGTGGAATTTCTTGCAATGAGAAATATGCCTGCGGTAACCATGGTTGCAGCGTGAATCAATGCGGAAACGGGCGTCGGTCCTGCCATTGCATCTGGAAGCCAAACGCCAAGTGGGATTTGAGCTGATTTTCCGGTACAACCCAAGAAGAGCAATAATGTGATAGCAGTGATAAGGCCGGCATCCACACCCTGCGTAGCAGCCATCATATTGACAGTTGCATAATCCAAAGATCCAAAACGCCAGAAGATCAGGAACATCGCAATGAGTACACCAAAGTCGCCGATACGGTTCACGATGAATGCTTTTTTTGCCGCATCACCGGTCCATACGATATGTGATCCCTCGAATGTTCTATCATACCAAAATCCAATAAGAAGATATGAGCATAGCCCCACACCTTCCCAGCCAAGGAATGTCAATACAAAATTGTTGGCAAGTACAAGGTTCAGCATCATGAACACAAACAAATTCAAATAGGCAAAGAAGCGCGGAAAGCTTTTGTCTCCATGCATATAGCCAATTGAATAAATGTGAATGAGCGTACCGATTCCGGTTATGATGAGCGTATATAGAATGGATAATTGATCTACCTGATAAGCAATATCGATGGACAATGCCCCGGTATGAATCCATGGAAATAATCGTATGATATGCGTTCTGGCCTCTGGCGCTTCGCCTGTCAATTGCAGGAAGATTCCAACAGCCACCAAAAATGCTCCCCCAACAGCGGCACTGGCTATTCCACCAATGAGTTGTTCATTACGAATCTTCTTGCCGAAGAAACCAATGATGAAAAATCCAATGAGCGGAAGGAGAGGAACGAGGTAAATCAACTCAGCCATATAAACACTTTACGTTAATTGTAATCAAAGTTAATGAAGTCACGAATCAGAAATAATATGCTCAATCGGCAAATCAATATTTCTGAAATGAATACGCATGTTCTCGTCAACTGTCAGCATGGAATTCCGCTCTACTTTCATCCATTCAGATCGTTTAGATGTGAATGGTTCGGAAGCAACTACAATTGCATGGGGTTTACCCGTGCTAGGTTCCATCATGCAGGATTCTTCTCTGCAATGATACTCGGTGCCATACATATAATACATTGAAGCTGGTTGTACACTATGATTTGTTGTGTAGCGAACCGCTATCAAACTATCGCCATCTGTCAAACATGCATTGATATAAGAATGCTGCTTTACTGAGGATTCAAGCAGAATCTTGCTTAGGTCTTGCAAAGCCGACTCCATTGCATTCATCAATTGTTCGCTTGTGATGTCAGCATAAGGATCGTCTATATGATTTAATATCAAACCAAACAAATGCTCTGAGTCCGTAGAACCCGATATTGCATCATATGAGGTGTCATTCAAACTTCTCAATAGGGATCTACGAATTTCCTTGAAACCGCCAATCACTCCATTGTGCATGAACATCAATCTACCGCATGTGAATGGATGAGAATTGTATTCCTCAACCGGCATGCCTGGTGAAGCAGCCCGAATATGTGCAAAGATCGAAGGTGCATGTATTTTTCTTGCGAGATTTCGAAGATTCTGATCGCTCCAAGCCGGCTTAATACTTCGAAAAACACATGGCTCAGAGTCCAAATCCGGGGCATACCATCCTATGCCAAAACCATCTCCATTGACTTGCGCACTCATCTCTCCGGCATTCACACTCTGAGCGGAAATCAGCGAATACCTCGGCTTATAGAGCAGGTCGTCCGCCAAAACCGGACTCCCCAGATATGCGACAAATCTGCACATACGGAAATTCTCGCTTAAAAAGTGCCTAAAAATACGAAAGAGCGAACACTTGACCAACCACGGAATACCTTCTATCGATGTTCAAAGCAGGTTGAATGAAAAGTTTTCCACAGTTTTTCAACATAAAAAAATCCGCTTGATTCTCAGAATACAAGCGGATCTGGCCGAAGTCTTTGTTGATTAAGCAGCTTGCTTGTCAACACAATATGTTTCGTATACGCCATCAAGTAGAAGATTCAAAGCATCTGCTGCTTCTCTTGCAGCATCGAGTGCTATGATTTTTTGGTCATCGGTGGTGCACAAACGAACAAGTGCATCGCGGGTAACTTGTCTGTGAATGATATCTGCATCTTCGTGAACTTCGAAGAATACAAGGGCATCTTCACAATCAAGATCATATTTATTTTTCAATCCTTCAATCTTTGTTGTGCAGATTTCAGGAATTTGTGATTCATAAGCATACAATGCTGCAAGGCCTTCTGCAGGATTGTCTTTTCCGGCAAGCTCTTTGAGGATTTTTACCGATTGCTTTGTATGCGGTAGATATTTACGAGACATCATTTCTTCTCTGCTGATGCCGAGTGCATCACCGAATCTACGCCAGAGTTCAGGGTGATTATTTGGGCCATGCTCCTCTTCAATCAAGTTTTCAAGCAGCATTTGACGCACTTCCATATCATCGCATTTAGAATGTGTTGCACTTACATATGTCGGGAAATGATGCACTTGCTGATAGTATTCGAGAGCATATTCACGCAACATTTGAATTGTCAAATCACCTGTATTCCACATTTGATAAAAAGGGTGCTGGAGCATATGACGCTCATTGATGATAGCATCAAGTTTTTGGAGAAATTCTTCATTTGTCATGATTATGTCCTGTGAAAAAATTGACCATGAATATTGGTGAGCAAAAATAGTGTTTTTTCGTAGTTTGCCCCCATAATTTTTCCTCTATCTCTCGGTGCTCCATGAGAATGACCAGAAGGTCGATACTTGGCTTGGCAATTTCGGGATTCATCGCCAAAGCCGCATCTCAGTCGACAAAGAATGAAATCCAAAAACACAGCATGACCAATTCAGGTTCCAATTCCGGAATAAGGGTAATAT
>SXZI01000120.1 GCA_005788035.1 Bacteroidota bacterium | reverse complement strand
TTACCTGAACAATTCAATCCACAAGATACCACAAATACAGGCAATCCTCCCTAATCTATACATCGCCAAATGCCAGGCAAACCACGACCCATCTCTCGATAATCCAAACCATATCCCACGATGAATACCGGCGGCAATTCAAATCCAACAAATTCTTGAGAAATTTCAATATCATGTTGCGAAGGTTTTGAACATAATGCAGTGATCGTGCACGATGCAATATTTTTATCTTTCAATACATCGAGCAAAGCATGAATGGTTCTTCCGGAATCTATTATATCCTCAATGATCAATATATGTTTCCCTTCATATTCTTCCGTGAACCCACTGAGCGTGACAGTACCCGTTGATGTGACACCACCCTTATAACTGGATGCCTTCACCATGTCTATGAACATCGGCGTATGCATTTGGCGGATCAAATCCGCAGCAAACATGAATGCTCCCTTCAGTGTGATGATCGTATTGATGGAATCCACACTTTCAAATCGCTCATCCAATGCCTTTGCTATTGCAGACACACGTACTGCAATCTCATCAGGCTTAACATATTCTGTGAAGCGTAAATCTTGAATGCGAATGATGGAAGACATGACATGCTCGAATAATAATGACCGATATTAGCAAATTGTCATCAGAATTCAAGGAGATGCCGTATGCCAATCACAAAAGTTGCTTGGACATCCTTCGTTGAGAAGTCTTTCTGGGGAGTATAGAGAAGCATTGGTGTTGCCGTCAATGACCAGTTTCTTGAAATGTCATATGCTAAAGCACATCCAAGAGACGTCATGGCTATGCCTGATATCGTCTGTAATTTTCCTGGTCTATTGACAAGCAATCGTCTTGTGGCAATGGTATATCTCGTACCGACAATTGATGCAATCGGCGTGATGCGAAGATTTCCCCATTGTGTCATTGCCATGATGGTTGCCGATAGATAATTGATCGTCTCCGAAACCGGGCCAAACATGCGATCATATGTGAGATCAATCATGAATCCTGAAGAAAAAGCAGTGGCACTTACAGAGAACATGTTCGGAATGCCTGCCACCGGATTGATCGTATCGGATGGATAACCGAATCGGGTGAACTGCGCTGAAAGATCAAGCCATTCGCTTGCCGAATATTGATATCCCAATCGTGCATTCCAACCTTGAGGTCCGGGAGAATCACCTACTCTTCTTGCCGCATCAAATCCAAACAAGAATCCCCCTTCATGTGATAATTCAGTCCCTATTGACAATAATCCCTGGCTCCCACTTAAATCTACACCATTCTGTACCTGCCTATTGCGTAAGGATATGCCTGTATTCAATGTCCAGGGAAATTCTTCTTCGATATCTTCAAAAAACTCTTCTTCAAACAATGTTGTGTCAGTCATGAGAATATCAAGCGAATCATCAATCATTATATCGAGTGAGTCATCAATAAGTTCGATGTCAAACATTTCATCGGGATCTGTTGGTAAATCTTGAGCGTTCGCTGGTACAATAACAAGAACACTCCCCATCATGATCATGATGAGGAGTGTGAATAGTGTTGAGCATTGAAGCTTCAACCTCATGGTTTACCGGCTTTTTTCAATTGACGCAATTCACGGCGACCATCTCTGATGGTTTCTTTGCCGGATTTGATTTGATCTTTCGCAGCGCGAACTTGATCTTTCATTTGTTGCATCTGAGCTTTTGCTTCTTCTTTGGTCATTTGACCGGATTTAACTTGCTCACGCAATTGGCGTGCCTGCTCTTTTGCTGACTTTACAACTGTAACGCCTGCTTTTACTTGTTCTTTACCGGCATTCATTCTTTCTTTGATTTGATCTTTATCTTGTGCCGATGCAGAAAGTGTCATACCTAGTGCGACCAATATCGCAATCATCATTGTACGCATAATCGAACTCCGAAATAATAGTGTGTAATGTGAGATCTCTGTGTATTCAGACCGCAAGATCAATGAGTAGGTTTAATCCATTGAAACTTTTTTTATCAGATTTCTTGATCGGAGGAAGGAATATATCCAAGATTCAAGGCCCAGAGCCACAAATGCGAGAATTATTCCCGCCAGAACATCCACCACATAATGATATCTGAGATATACAGTGGCAATGATCAGACTGATTCCCATGATCAAAAACACCCATCGTAACTTGGATCGAAAGCGAAATGCGAGTATCATATTCATGAGTGTCATCATGGTATGTCCGCTTGGCATACAATTACGATGCATTTGCAAAGCAGGATCCATTGCTTTGTCACGGAAGCCATCACCGGTATCAATAATCGTTCTCAGCGCATCTGTTAGCCAAAGTCCGGGGAGATCAGTAGATATTGAAGCATAGTCATGAACCGTAAATCTTGGGCCTATGGCCGGCATAAAAAAATACATCGCATAAGAAAGCAGAAATCCAAAGACGATTGTGCGCGTCACTGATTCCGCTTCTTCATATAATCCTCGAAGATTTAGCTCTATCGATTGAGCAAATGCATGAAAGTAAAAGAGCACATAGGCAATCTGGAGGAATTCAGTCAATGCAGGAAATGCAAACTGTTGTACATACTCAGTTGGATTACCACCAAACAATGCACGATCCCATCCAGCCAATACATGATCATAATCATGAGGATTCAATACGCTGATATACACAAATACCTGCATGAAAATCACATAGATGATCGGTAAATGATAATATCGATGAATATTCACAAAGAGATTACCAGATTTATATTTCCCCAAGGTTGCAATACTGATGATGGTGAGTGAAAGAAATACATTCTGCATGAAGAACATTCCCACATTCGGTATGTGCTTATGAAATATGATGAGAATGATTGTGTAGATCGCAATCATTCCAAGAAAATACCAATCGGCTCCAAGGAGTATGTCTCTCAATGTGAATCGCATGAATGGTTGTGATTTCATGTGTTCATTCTTCATGATTGTGTAAAACATTCTGCCAAACGTAGAAAATGCTCAGGAAGCAATTCTTCGGCTCTCTTTTGCATCATTGACTGTATATCTTCTGGTAGTTCTTTTCCATATGCATTGATATAGGTGTGAAGTGCATTGGAGAGCATTTTTCTTCTTTGACCAAACGCTGTTCTGACGATTGGGTGCACCATTGCGAATTGTTTCATCGTGATACTTGCTTTGGAAAAATCAAAAACCACAACGGCTGAATCCACCGATGGTCTTGGCGTGAAGCAACCGGAAGGGACTTTTAATGCAATATTCGGTGCAGAAACAAAACGTGCCGCAATGCTGAGTATGCCATAGGCTTTTGTCCTTGGCTGCGCGCATATACGCTCTGCAACCTCTTTCTGCATCATGATCACGGCTCTATCAATGATATCGGCATGTTCAAACAGTTTGAACAGAATATCCGATGTGATATAATATGGAATATTTCCTGCCACTTTGAGTTTGCGATGTTCGCCACTTGCTTGCAAGATACTCATCGCATATTCACGAAGGTTGAATTTCAATACATCACCATGCTCAACGGTGAATCGTGATTCATCTTCAAAGAGATCATGTAGCGTGTCAATGGCGCGTTCATCCAATTCAATCGCATGAACATGTGCGCCCGTATCAAGCAGGAATCGCGTAAGATCACCACATCCCGGACCAATCTCAAGGATTGTGTCCTTTGCATTGGCTTCCATCAATTCTGCAATACGAGATGCCTTTTTTTTATCGGTCAGAAAATTCTGACCAAGTGATCGCTTTGCTTGAATCCGCTTATCCTGCTTCATAATGCTGTCCCGCGATCGGGATCAGATGATTGCATCATCTTCAAGAAATTCGCTTTGAGTTCAGTCACGATTGTTTCCATTGATGATGAAATCACTTTTGCATCAGCCACTGTGGACATAAAATTCGTGTCGCCATTCCATCTCGGTACGATATGCATATGAAGATGCCCAGGAACACCGGCACCACCTGCCTCACCGAGATTCATTCCTATATTGAACCCATGCGGTGCATATGTTTCAACCAAGACAGATTGCATGATTCGTGTCAAGTGCATCAAGTCTTGATATTCTTCATCGCTTAACTTAAGTAGATCAGCGCAATGTCTTTTAGGGGAAAGTAATACATGCCCTGCATTATACGGATAACGATTCATGATGATGATCGAATGTGCACTTTCTCCAATCAACAATGAATCTTCTGTATTCGGCCGGGATGCATCGCATAAAAAGCAATCACCGGATTGTTTGGACTCAGAAAATGATTGGATATAGGTTGATCGCCAGGGTGACCACAAATGGTTCATATTCCTCTCCAAGACTTGATTGCGGAACATTGTCTGCCAAAGGCATTTTTGATCATGATCGAACATTCAATAGCAGAAGAAACATTGAATCCTATCGGCATAGTGATCGCGCATTGTTTTACGAGACCGGAGGATGTTTTCACCAATGAAATATCCTTTGGAGACACGATGATTTGTTTCGTGTTACCCGATTGCTTGAAATCAATTGTTACTTTACATTCATTCTTCGGCAGATAATCCGTATACTCAATCACGAGAAGCAATTGATTGCCCGAAGGATCTCGATAAAATTCAGCGCCTTTGAATTCAGGTTGATCTTCGAGTGACAACTTTTGTATTTCATTGCTATTGCGAAGATGTTCTTCATGCACTGAAGACAATTTTATCGTCTGAGAAATTCTTTGTCGGCCCGGTTGCGATCTAAACCATGGCAATTCATTGATTGTCTGACTGCTTGCACTCACAACACCATCTCCACCTTCAAAGAGAGATTCCACGCCGAGTCCGAGCAAACCCATGATGCGTCTGAGCAATTCCTTTGCTCCTGATTGATTCAAAGCAGACAATTCTTTCATGATGTCCACATCACCAATCACCGAAATATATTCAACATCCAAAGGATGCTCTCTATTTCCTGATTTTTCAATGAACCAACCGCCATCTTGTGGTCTGCGTAGATCACGTACGGCCGGAGAATCAAAAGGAACATCTCGCTCTGCTTTTCGAATCAATTC
>SXZI01000119.1 GCA_005788035.1 Bacteroidota bacterium | reverse complement strand
CATCATGCAAAGACATAATATACACGCCGGCTGCAAGATCGCTCAATGAATATTCATGTGAAGATTGAGTGATATGCAACATTCCAACTTGTAATCCATTGATGGTCGTTACTTTGAGTATTCTTTTTCCGATCATGTGATGCCCTATATCAATCAAGACTTTGTCTTGTGTGGGATTCGGTTTGATCACAAATGATTCAAAATCTGCGTCTTCTGTTGCGGTCAATGCCACAGAGCAGTCAGCTCCTGCCGCAATGCCTTCATTTGGTTTTTCATTGTATTGATATTCAAGCAGTGTGCATCCGTTTGTGGAGGAAACTGCTATGCGCATCCAACCATAATGAAATGCATCACCAACCTGAATTCTGAAGCCAACATATCCTGTAGTTCCATCGAGCTTACCATAATCAGGACCATGCAATACGATCGGAGCGCCACCTTGATTCCAAGTATTCGCAGGACCAATGACTGTCCCCGGTTCGAGAAATACGGCATTTGTATTGGTAGCGGATTCAGTAATGAATCCACGTCCATAATGTTCGATAGCATACATATCCTTATTCTTCCACATGCCAAAGAAACGTGGATAAGGACCTTGCAATTCACATAGATTCCATGTGGTGTCTGCACTTGCCCGCACATAAGTGTCAATACATGTTTTTTTCCATGGATCTTTAAATTCAATAATCAATAATGTTGACAAATTCAAGATAGCTTTTGAAGTACCTTCTGAAAATGCTTCTTCAAACAATGTAAGTGGCAATGCACTTTTTGAATCATTGGATGCATGCCTTGTTGCTTTTCCGGAAATATTCAAGGTTGCAAAACTTCCATCTGCGGAAACAGTTATCTCCTCCTTCAATCCGGTTGGTAATTCAATCGGAGAATAATGTTCTCCCGAAACGAGTGATTTTCCTTGCATTCCGAAACGTGCACCATTGCTTGCATGAATAATGATGGAGGCATTGGCAATGCTTCCATCATTGATCAAAGATTCTTTTAGATGGCAAGTTGAATATGACACATATGGCGAGTCGAAGCATGTGTCTTTAACTGTCGGTGAAAGCAATCCCGTTGCTACAAGATTATATGGAGTCCAAAGCGTACTTCTTGCAGGATTCTTCATCGCTGCATCCATGCGGGAAACCTGATCTATGGTGAAGTTCTTATAACATGTCGTATTATAATCCATATAATTCTCACCATTGATAATGCCATTGCAACGAGTGGCATCACATCCGGCTGCTGCAATATCTGTAGGGGGAGTATCATCACACATGTCTCCCTGACCCGTACAAGAATTTCCTTCGAATGTATGACGAAGATCAAGATAATGTCCGGCTTCATGCGTAAATGTTTGATTGAATTCCAGATAATTATACGATGATCCACCTTTACCCAAATACACATAATTGTACACCATGCGTGCTATACCATTATCACTCATCCATGTTGAGGGATACCAACATACACCGGAATTATTGAATGTGTTGTTTGCATATAAATCATGTTGCACATATACATTGAAATATTTGTAATTGTCCCAAGCATATGTTCTGATTTGATTTTCCCATTGTGGTCCGATATTCCCAAAACCACCTTGCCTATCTGTATAATACATCACTCCATTGGTGGGCTGCCCAAATGGATCACGCTTGGCCAAAGCAAAACGTATATTGGAATATGATTTATCATTTGCAAAGACAGGATTGACTGATCCAAAATCTGCATCTGTACCTGCAAATGTTTTATTCAAATCTTCAATTGCAAACTCCAATTGTGAAAGCGGAACGCCTGCAGCACCATTTGGATGAAAAACATGAAACACAACAGGAATGATTCTTCTGCATGTTGTATCAGGCATTTCTTTTGCATCAAGACCATGCTCTTGTGATTTATTTCTATTGATTTTTGGTGTCGGGCGATATGAAGGGTCTGTTTGCACTTGATGATGTAGTGCTTCAATCTCTTTGGACAAACCATGATCATGTGAATTCAAACCACCTGGAAAGGGTTCTTTCGGCAGACTTTGACCAAAAAGGAGAGTACAGAATAAGAGCAAGGCAATTGAAGTACAAATGAACTTCATGGATATTTCCCACTTGTTGTTAGAACTATATCCGCAAATTAGATAAATCAAACGGAACCGAAAACTGAAAACATGGGTTTTCCTGCCATCATGAACGCTCCAAATTCCATATTACCCCATGATGGAGAAGCCCTCCTCTTTTCGGAATCAGCACCCTTTTCTGACCCGGTTTGGTTAGATAGATTGCTAGACTCCCTGATGTGGACACCCGATACAGTGATCATGTTCGGAAAATTACGTGAAATGCGGCGTAAAAGCGCTTGGTATGGTGATCTTGATGCTCATTATACATATGGTGGAATTAAAAGAACACCATTACCATGGACTCCGGAATTGCTTCAAATCAAACTCCATTGTGAGGCAATCGCTGAAACTACCTTTAATTCTGTGCTTTGCAATCTGTATCATGATGGCAATGATGGGATGGGATGGCATGCTGACAATGAAAAGGAATTGGGACCCAATCCGGTCATTGCATCAGTCTCTTTTGGAGCTGAACGTCCATTCGCATTCAAGCATCGCATCACAAAACAACGCATAGATATTCGGCTTGCTCATGGAACTATATTAATCATGAAGGGGAAATGTCAAGAATCATGGTTGCATTCGCTTCCCAAAACAGTGAAGGTTATGCAACCACGCATTAATCTTACATTCAGAAATATCCTTATGTGAACAAGATCACCATGTTCGAATCAAGAGAATTCCATAGTTTGCAAACACTGAAATAACCCTCTATTTTCACAGACATGAAAGAAAAAACGACAGTCATTTCTATCATGGGGTATCAAGAATCTCCACCTGATAGTTCCTATCCTCTGTTCCTTTCCGGAGTGAGTGCCGGTTTTACCTCGCCTGCAGAAGATTATATCGATAAGCGTCTCTCGCTGGATGAATATTTGATTCAGAACAAAACTGCAACATTCTTCGTGCAAGTGAGTGGAACCTCAATGGTGAATGCTGGTATATCCGATGGATCATTGGTGGTGGTGGATAGATCTCTCAAAGCTCAGTCCGGTGATATTGTCGTGGCTATAGTCAATAATGAATTTCTCATCAAGAGAATTGAAATGCGTGGTTCCGAATGTTATCTTCATGCTGAAAATGAAAACTATGTAACCGTGCGACTCAATGAAAATTCAGGTGATTGCATCTGGGGTGTCGTAACATCTTGCATTCAAAAATTCCGATGAATCATGGCACTTGCTCTTGTTGATGGAAACAATTTCTATGTAAGCTGCGAAAGAGTTTTCCAACCTGCTTTGCGTGGGGTTCCGGTGATTGTTCTTTCCAATAATGATGGTTGTGCCGTTGCTCGTTCCGATGAAGCAAAAGCACTCGGGATCAAAATGGGGGATCCTCTCTTTAAAATCATGGATATAGTCGAAGCCAATGATGTGCAAGTATTTTCATCCAATTATGAACTCTATGGAGACATGAGTCATCGCGTGGTTGAAACACTCTCACTGTTCACGCCCAATCTTGAGGTTTATTCCATCGATGAATCTTTTCTGGATTTGAATCATATATCTACTTCAGACCAAACTGAATTCTGCAGAGAAATGAAAAATACGGTGATGCAATGGACAGGTATTCCTGTTGGCATAGGTGTTGGATCAACACGCACATTATCAAAGATTGCCAACCGCATCGCAAAAAAAAGAAAGGAATGCTCGGGAGTATTTGTCTTGCCGGAAGATCTGGATGAACAAGATCAATGGCTTGAACATATTCCTGTGGAAGATGTATGGGGAGTTGGATATCGTACCGCTCCTCGATTGAAAGGTGCGGGAATCATGAATGCAAAAGATCTGAAATATGCACCACAGGAATGGATCAAACAGGAGTTCACGATTGTGGGATTGCGTATGGTTCATGAATTGAATGGGATTCCTTGTATCAGCATTGATGATCTTCCTCAACAAAAAACAATCGTCTGTTCGCGAAGTTTCGGGGAATATGTCACTGACTTGCATGAACTCACGGAAGCCGTGGCAAGGCATGCCGAAAGTGCATCAGTGAAATTGAGAGCGCAAGGAACAGTATGTGGAGCGATTTCCATTTTTATTCGGACAAATTATTTCTCACCAAAATATCCGCAATACTCAAATTCAACAACGGTCAAATGTGAAATTCCTACACAATACTCACCGGATCTTGTCCATGCAGCAATTGATGGTGTGAAGAGAATCTTCAAAGAAGGATTTCATTATAAAAAATGCGGTGTGATGCTGCATGATATTTGTCCGCAAGAAAGCGTGCAGCAATCATTGTTCAGTGAACAAAACATCGTGCGAAATTCTGCCGTGATGGAAGCAGTGGATAGTATCAATTTGAGATATGGAAGAAGAACTATTCGCAGTGGTGCAAGTGGCGGACCGGCAGGAAAGCAGCGTCGATGGAATATGAAAAGAAACAAAAAATCACCCGCATTCACCACGCGTTGGAATGAATTGCCTCATTTGAATGTAGATCTTCCTCCGAATAAGATCTGATTCATTTTTTGCGGCGGCTGATGCGACTCAATCCATGAACGCATCTCCTGCACTTTCACTTGATTAAGTCTTACCCATCGTTCAGTTTCAGAATTTGCATTCATTTGAGCCAAACTATGCGCATATGCTTCGCAATGACCCGATGCATGCAATCCATGAAATGTTGCGGCATATAAATCCGACCATAAAGGATGTCCGGTATCCACCACTGCATCAAGTGAGTAAAAAAAAGCGCACAGATGAACTGCAAATGAAGTATCACGCACAACTGCTTTTCTTGATTCATTCAGCTTTTGATACATTTCCGAAAAAATGGAATCGCCCGGGAATAATCCAACATAGAGGGAATCGGAGGAGGGATCAAATAATATATCTATTCTCTCTTGCAGCATCTCTGCAATCTCCTGAGCATTGTTCATCTCAGGATCCAAATACAATACATATGAAAAAATTAATACCGCTTTAATATTATCACCCCTTGCCGCACATACTTTGCCCAATAAAACATGACTGTTCACATGTCCCGGACGCATCTGCAAAGACCTGTATAATGCTTCTTCAGACTTTGATAAATTCCCGATATCATAATATGCCAAAGCCAAATTATAATGCAATTGGTGAAGTCCTCTGAATTTGACCAATCCTTCTTGATAAACTTGAATCGCCTCCTGCAGTTTGCCAGACATATTCAATGCAGATCCCAACATCAAATATGCACCCTGCTGTTGTTTGCTATCCAGTAAAATTACTTTCCTACTAAATTCAGCAGCTTCATCATAGCGCTTCATTGCAAGAAGCGTATAAGCAATTTCATAGTGAACTATACCAGAAATACTATCAAATTTAAGCGCTTTGTTATAGTATTGAAGAGCTTGCTCATAATTTCCAACATCATGCTGAGCATTGCCCTTACGAAGCAATTCCACCAATTGCTTTCCTTCGCTAGCAAAAAGGCCTGACATTGATAAGGTGAAGGTTAATAAATATAGTACAATCTTCATACATTCATTCCATCGTGGTGCAATGGCAAGGAGTATATAATTGCAAAAAAGTTACAATTCAATACTCCATATATATATGAGTAATAATATGTGGAAAACCTTACAAGAATGGTTGAATATTATTGCAATCGAAAAATCCTGATGGCCCCCCTTAAGACCAATATGAAGATAATGCAGCCAACGAACAAATCTGGTATCATTGATGACCATAGGATCGTGAGGAAACCTGCGATTATTACTCCGGCATTCACAAGAATATCAGTCGAAGTAAATATCATGCTGGCTCTCATGTGTGGCTCATTGCTTTGCTGTTTACGAAGGATTCCCAAACTCAGCAGATTACCCGCCATTGCAATAACAGAAATACCAATCATGAGTGTATAATCAGGTATTTCAGCCCCAAAAATCGTTCTTCTTACACATTCATAAAGACCAAATACCCCCAAAATCAACTGAATAATACCACTAAGGAAGGCAATACGGGATTTCATGAGCATCGAACCTGCAATCACCAGAAGCGATAAACCATAAACGAAAGCATCTGCAAGCATGTCCAAACTATCGGCAAAAAGCCCAATGGACCCCGCAATGTATCCCGTAATAGCTTCCAATAGAAAACAACATGCATTAATCAACAATACAGCTATCAATGCCGACTTTTGTTGTTTGTGTTCTTTAATCACTCCGCTATGTTCTTCCGTTTGCTCATGGCGAGCCCCTAGCTTCAAAGGCATGATGGCTTCCATGATGGACTCAATATCCTCATCATGAATAAGATGAAGCGTTCTACAAGAAAAATCAGCTTGCAGAGAATGAATATTCCTAAAATTCTGCAATGCCATGCGAATCATTGCCTCCTCAGAAGGACAATCCATCGCTTCGACATATATTTTGGTTGAAAGACTCATGAAACAATATCTAAGAAGTGAGTGACGAAAATAGGATGTTTTCACTAGACATTCAATGAGGTATGATTCCCTTCAATTCCTTGAATCAAATTGCTTAATTTTACTGCATACAGTTGAGCAATATATATGTCAGAAAAAGACCATACCGGACAATCCAAATATCGCTTCCCGGCTTTGGAAGCAATATTGGATATAAGCATTGCAGCTGAATTTCTACGACAGCAAGTTGATAAGGCATGCTCTCCATTAGGAATCAATGGCGGGCAATATGCTATCCTTCGTCTTCTGAAACGAGCACATCCCGATGGAATGTCAAGAACAGAAATTGTCAAAAATCTCATCGAAAAAACCACCGATGTCACTCGACAAATTGATGGTTTGGAGCATAAGGGTTTGGCCGAACGGATTCGCATTCAGGAAGACAGAAGACTCTCTCTTGCACGGATAACCCAAGAGGGTATGGAAGTCATGGAACAAGTTGAACCTTTGTTCATGGCTATGCTTGCTGAAATAAGCAATAACATAAATGAAGATGAATGCCGCGAAGTATCCACACTTTGCAAAAAAATATATACACCAAAATGATAAAACCATTTCGGTTTCATGTTTCTCCACTTCTCATGAAATGAACACTATGAACAGAGGTCCGATTTCACAATTCATCGAAAGCAATTTTCTTCATTTCAATGCTGCTGCATTGGTTGATGCAGCAAAAGGATATGAACTTCACTTGGCCGAAGGCGGAAAAATGATGATTACCCTTGCCGGCGCCATGAGCACCGCAGAATTGGGAAAAACTCTTGCTGAAATGATTCGTCAAGATAAAGTGCATATCATCTCTTGCACAGGGGCAAATCTTGAAGAAGATATCATGAATTTGGTTGCGCATTCCCACTATAAACGGGTTCCCCATTATCGTGATCTTTCGCCACAGGATGAATGGGACTTATTGGAACATCATTATAATCGAGTAACCGATACATGCATTCCGGAAGAAGAAGCATTCCGCAGATT
>SXZI01000118.1 GCA_005788035.1 Bacteroidota bacterium | reverse complement strand
CGTGACCAGGGCAGTCAACGTGCGCATAGTGACGGTTTGCTGTTTCATACTCCACGTGAGCGGTATTGATGGTGATTCCACGTGCCTTCTCTTCGGGAGCATTGTCAATTGAATCATACGAACGCTTTGCAGACAGACCGGACTTAGCCAATGCCATCGTAATCGCTGCAGTGAGCGTTGTTTTGCCATGGTCAACGTGGCCAATAGTGCCGATATTGACGTGCGGCTTCGACCTTTCAAATTTCTCTTTTGCCATAGTGCACCTAAACGTGATAACTATATGTTTTGAAAAAATTGCTGTCGCTATGCTGTTTAATACTGCTTCAGCGTCGTAGGCTCGTAGTGTGAGAAAATCATTGTGTATGATCCTCTGCCTTGTGTCATGGAACGAAGCTTGGTCACATAACCAAACATTTCACTCAATGGTACAGCGGCTCTCACGCCCTGCGAGCTACCCTTTTGCGTAATCTCTTCAATCTTGCCTCTTCTGGAATTCAAATCGGCAATTACTTCGCCAACATATTCCATAGGAGCTATTGCTTCTACCGCAAATACAGGTTCCAACAATGTTGGCTGTGCCATTCCAATGGCCTCTCTCACTGCATTTGCAACCGCAACCTTGCAAGCTATATCAGTAGTCTCTCCTTCTCTAATGCCGACATCTATTATTTCAACAGTGATATCAACTATTGGATATCCGGCAATTGGACCCACACTCAACGATTCCTTCGCACTGGACTGCAATGCTTCAAGCAATACAGCAGGCATCTTCGGAAGATTCTCACCAAGCAAAACAATATTGCCTGTTCCTGAATCAGATGGCCGCAATGCTACGGACACCTTCGCATATTGATTCTTGGTCCCAATTTGTTTGTCGAATTCGACTTCACTTGTCGATGATCCAAGAATTGTTTCTCTGTAGGCAACCTGCGGCTTGCCAACTCTCGTTGCAACGCCGAACTCACGCTTGAGTCTGTCAACCACGATATCCAAATGCAATTCGCCAACACCACTTATGATGATCTGACCACTTTCTTGGTCATTGTTGAACTGAAATGTTGGATCTTCATCTGCAAGTCTGGCCAATGCTTCTAACATTTTTGCCTGATCTGCCGTCGATTTTGCTTCAATCGACTGATTGATCACAGGTTCAAGAAAACTGATTTTTTCAAAGAGCACTTGTTTGTCTTGATGACACAATGTGTCACCTGTCTTGGTTAATTTCAACCCGGGCAAAGCAACGATCTCACCGGCTTCACATGATGTCAATTCATCACGCTTATTAGCCTGCATTCTGAGAATCTTCTGCACTCGTTCACGCTTTCCAATCGAAGCATTGTATATCATGTCTCCAACTTTCAGCGATCCGGAATACACTCGTATGAATGTCAATCGACCTACATACACATCAGTCAATACTTTGAATGCAAGAGCAGAAAACGGCTCAGCTGAAGATGGCTTTCTCTCAATGACTTTTTCAGGATGCTCAGGATCAAATCCTTTCACAATTCCTCTGTCAATTGGAGAAGGCAAATATCTAATTACTGAATCCAATACTTGCTGAACGCCTTTGTTCTTGAATGAAGAACCACAACAAACAGGCAAGAATGTGGAAGATATCACCGCAGCTCTGATCGAAGCAATCAATTCATCTTCCGAAATGTTCTCTCCACCGAAATATTTTTCGAGTAAAGCATCGTTGGTTTCAGCAATTGATTCTATCAATAATGCTCTCGCATCATTTGCTTGATTCTTCATCGCTTCAGGGATTTCCCTTTCTTCAAAATTGTTGAGATCCTGAACATCACTTGTGAAATGTATGTACTTCATCGTGATGAGATCAATAATGCCGCTAAATTCATCGGCACTTCCAACAGGTATGAAAATCGGAACTGGATTTGCACCCAAAATCTCTCGAATCGATTCAACAGCCTTTTCAAAATCAGCGCCTATTCTGTCCATCTTATTGATGTAAACTATCCTAGGTACTCCAAATTGATCAGCCTGTCTCCAGACCGTCTCTGATTGAGGCTCGACTCCCGCCACTGCACAAAAAACTGCAACAGCTCCGTCAAGCACTCTCAAAGACCTCTGCACTTCCGCCGTAAAATCAACATGACCGGGCGTATCGATGATATTGATCTGATGACCATGCCAATAGCATGTCGTCGCGGCAGATGTTATCGTGATACCTCTTTCTCGCTCCTGATCCATATAGTCCATAAAAGCCGTGCCTTCATGCACTTCTCCCATCTTGTGGAGAGAACCGGAATAAAAGAGAATACGCTCGGTAGTTGTCGTCTTGCCTGCATCAATGTGAGCTATGATGCCTATATTTCTATACTTATCCAGCTCAATTGTGCGCGACATAGTTTACAGCGCTACCAGGGTTAAATTGACAAAGAACGAATACTATTTCTTACCACTTGAAATGAGCAAAAGCTTTATTTGCTTCAGCCATTCTGTGAACATCATCGCGCTTCTTCACTGATGAACCTTCACCATTCGCCGCTGCCATCAATTCTGATGCAAGACGAGAAGCCATTGATTTATCGCGACGCTCAGATGCATATAACTTCAACCAACGAATGGCAAGTGCAATGCGACGCTCTTCGCGTACTTCAACAGGAACTTGATATGTCGCACCACCAACACGGCGTGAACGAACTTCAATTGCCGGAGAAACATTGCTCAAAGCCTTGCGGAATACCTCGATTGGATCCTGCTTCATCTTGTCTGCAATGATGTCGAAAGCATTATAGACCAAATTGCGCGCAGTGTTCTTCTTACCCTGAATCATCACTTTGTTGATGAATCTGGATACCATCACGTCATTAAAACGTGGATCAGGCACTGCATATCGTTTCTCTGCTCTTTTCTTTCTCATATATCTATCTCTGGCTTAATCGATTCTCAATTATTTGCTACCTGCAGGTTTTGGACGCTTCGCTCCATACTTGGAACGTGCCTGCATACGATCTTTAACACCTTGTGTATCCGCTGCTCCACGAACAATGTGATAACGCACACCCGGAAGATCCTTCACACGACCACCACGAATCAATACGATTGAGTGCTCCTGAAGATTGTGACCTTCACCTGGGATATATGCAATCACTTCAAATTGATTTGTCAAACGAACCTTTGCCACCTTGCGCAATGCAGAATTCGGCTTCTTCGGTGTTGTTGTATACACGCGAGTACAAACTCCACGGCGCTGAGGGCAACTGGCAAGAGCTGGAGATTTACTTTTCTCCACCAGCTTTTTGCGTCCTTTTCTTACAAGTTGACTAATCGTTGGCACGAATATATTCCTTACAAACTGCGTTTTTGAGCCACTGTCGGCGTTTTTTAGCGTTTCCGACAGAGCTTGCAAAACTACATAAAATGTTAATAACCACCAAAACTTATTTTATTTATCTGCCTTCGGCACGCTTTTGTTGATATGCCTTGACCATATCATCCTGAACATTTTTCGGAACCTGAGCATAACGCAAGAATTCCATTGAAAACTCGCCTTTACCTTGTGTTACCGAACGTAAATCTGTAGAATATCCGAACATTTCGCTCAGAGGTACTTCAGCTTCCACAACCACATAACCAGCATCCATTGTGGCTCCTACGATAACTCCACGACGCTGATTGATTTGGCCAATCGCAACACCTTGAAATTCTTCCGGTGCACTGATTTCCAATTTCATGATTGGCTCTAGAATCACAGGCTTCGCTTTCATGTAGGCTTCACGGAACGCAGCAATCGATGCCACTTTGAAGGCCATTTCAGAAGAGTCCACAGGGTGATCGGCACCGTCATTGATTGTTGCGCGAACGCCAACAACAGGCTGGCCAATCAATGAACCTTCCAAGATCGCATCACGAAAACCTTTATCGCAAGCGGGTATATATTCACGAGGAATCACGCCACCAACGATATCATCAACAAATTCATATGTCTCAACAGCATCGGTAGGCAATGGCTCGAGAAAACCTGCAACACGTGCAAATTGTCCTGAACCACCAGTTTGCTTTTTGTGCGTGTAATTGAAAGCTGCATTAGTGGTGATCGCTTCACGGAATGCAACCTTTGGCCTTCCAACATTCACTTCGCAATTATATTCACGCTTGATACGCTCAATGTAAATTTCAAGATGCAATTCACCCATACCCTTGATGATTGTTTCTCCACTTTCTTCATCACGATATACGCGGAAGGTGGGATCCTCTTTGGTGAAGCGATTCAAAGCTTTTGAAAAGTTTACTTGACCAGATTTTTCTTTGGGGCTAACAGCAAGCTCGATAACCGGTTCTGGAACAAACATCGATGTCATGGTCACACTCAGATTTCCATCTGTGAATGTATCGCCTGATGCACAGTCAATACCAAACATCGCAACGATTTGTCCTGGACCCACTTCTTCGATATCATGCATCTCATCGGCATGCATACGGACAAGTCTTGGAACTTTGACGCGCTTGCCATTCGACATGTTTGTGATCATGTCGCCTTTCTTCACGCCACCTTGATAAATACGCATATAGGTAAGCTGACCAAAACGACCATCCTCAAGCTTGAATGCCAAGCCAACAAATGGTTTTGTTCTTTCAGGTATCAACTCAAGTTTTGCTTCATTCTGACTTTGATCCAAACCTTCATTCTTAACATCTTTTGGTGCAGGTAAGAACATGCCGACAGCATCAAGCAATACTTGAACGCCTTTGTTCTTCATCGCAGATCCAACATACAAAGGTGTGATCTTCAAACTGATGGTTTCACGACGAATGACCGGAATCAATTCTTCCGCTGTCACTTCTTCTTCCATCAAGAATTTTTCTGCAATAGCATCATCAAAATCAGACAATGCTTCAATCATTGCATGACGACGCTTTTTTGCTTCTTCAACATATTCGGCAGGAATGTCTTCTCTGCGAATATTCTCTCCATTATCACCGTCAAAGAACACAGCTTTCATGTGCAGCAAATCAACAACACCGGCGAATCTATCTTCCAATCCCATAGGGAATGTCATGATCACCGGACGATGATGCAATTTCTCACGCAGTTGCTCCGCAACGCGATCAGGATTTGAACCTGAACGGTCAATCTTATTGATGAATGCAAGCCTTGGAACATTATATCTTCTCATCTGACGATCTACAGTGATCGACTGACTCTGCACACCGGCAACACCACACAATACCAATACCGCTCCATCAAGAACGCGCAAAGCTCTCTCAACTTCAACGGTAAAGTCAACGTGGCCCGGAGTATCAATCAAGTTGATCTCATAATCACCCCAAGTGCAGTAAGTGGCTGCAGACTGAATGGTAATCCCTTTTTCACGCTCGAGATCCATGGAGTCCATCGTGGCACCTACACCCGACTTTCCTCTCACTTCCTCAATCTTGTGGATCTTACCTGTATAGAACAAAATGCGCTCGCTGAGCGTGGTCTTGCCCGAATCAATGTGGGCAGAAATACCAATATTCCGAACTTTTGAGATGTCTGACATAGCTGTCTAAACCTACCGCAATAGAATATTTATGAAGATGTTTACTTAATCAAAATGGACGTTCCTTCGCGACAAGCGAAGACCACAAATTTACGGGAAAGGGGGCAATCAGCAAAATTAAATCGCTGATTTTTAGAATTTTACGACATTTTCCACATAGTTTCGAGATTTGCCCTAACTTTCAATGCATGAGTGTTTTGCAGTCTTTTCCACAGTAAAAAGTGTATATGTTGTGGAGAATTTCAGGGGTATTTAGGGCTTGACTATGAATTTACCTGAATATGAGTCGGTTTTTTCGGTTTCAGATAAGGTAAAGAGGTACACTCCCGGCTTTAAATCAAGAATTTCATCCAATCTGGCCACGAGAGTATTCATATATGGGTTGGTATTATCATAATCGATGATGATCGGCAATTGCTTGGCCAAAACAGGGAATCCGGAAGGAGTAAATATGTTCAATTGTACTTGATTACCAGCAATTGCAGTGCTCGGTACGGGGAAATTGATGGTTTTATGCTTGCTAATCAGGAAAGGATTCGGATACACGCGTTCGGCAGAAAGATCGAATTTCCCGCCGGCAAGCCGAATCAATGAGCAAAAAGGGATAGAACTTGTATTGATATCTGCATAATAATTCGAGATTCCTATCGGTGTATTATTCGAATTCCCATTGATTACAATCGAAAATGACATATCCTGAGAACCGAAATTCCTAAAATAATCTTGATAAGCAGTTGAAATCAATATATGAGCAGTATCGGCTATTTCGGTGAATGTGGGTAAAATGCAAGAATTTAAACTCAACTCATAGGGAAATATCGCCCCTGTAAACAAAGAGGTCGGGTCTGCAATATCAATAGATCCCTTTAATTCCGGAAATGTTCGAGCATCATTGAACACTTCTTGCGAATCTTTGTCGATTGCCCTTCTACCGGTGTGAAATATACGTTCCTGATAACCGCACCAAAGTTGATGCAATGGCGTAAAATTGGCTTGAAGGGTCATTTCCAAAGCATGATAAGCATATGTCTTCCTACCAATCTCCTGCCAGATCTGAACAAGTGGAGCATTGCCAAATTCACCATGAAGATATTCAAGAAAGAGAGCATTTGCATATCCCGATGCGATGTTCTGAACATATCGTTGACCGAATCTGTTCTTCTTCGGCTCGAGAAAATAATCTCTCACATAAAAGTGATAGTCTTTTATCTCAGGGTAAAGATAGAATTCCAGCCACGTAGAAAACATCTCATAGAATGACACATCATATTGCTGACTATTCATTCCATAATTCGCCAATTGAATTGCATGATGATATTCATGTGCCGCGGTGATCTTCAAAGCATCCAATCCGAATGTATTGAATGATTGATTCCCAAAAGCATTCTTGTCATTCGTGCTATAATTATTGTCGACTTCTATATAGGTGAGTGAATATGCATGACTATTTGTGGAATTCGGTAATGACTCACGAACAGTTGTCAATCCATAAAACCCCTGATCCGCAAATTCAATGATATACACATCATATGGATCACTGCCATTTGCACCATTATTTGGCGTTGGAAGAAAACCCATGCTATCCACTTCGATTGCATATGCATACTCAAATGCACGGGCACATGCCTCGACATAATCGGGAATGGTGCTTCGATCATTATCCAGAGGATCAACTGCTCCCTTACCCGTCAATGAATAATGTATACGGAAATGTTTCTTTTCGGAAAGAAAGGAAAAAGGTAGATCGGGAGCCAATATGCGTTCTCCCTTGCGAACGGCTTCCTGCCTTGAATTGAAGTGAGATCCGAATGTTCCGCACTTGTCAGCCAAGAGTTGCATGGGCAATGACAAGCACACAAAAAGCAAAGCTTTTCGGAGAACATAATAGACCTGGATTGAAATCATATCAACGGAACATTTCTTTGATCATACCCCATGTGCGACGAATGCCGCTTACACTATGGCTCACACTGACGATGTTTGAATAGGAAACGGAATTATCAAATGCAATCACTTTTATTCTATATGAATACATCTTCCCTAAAATCTGCTCATTGTTTCCACCTTTCATCAATGCATTTTCATCAATAAAACGATACGTGGTTTGGGCACCTTTTGGCTCTATGTTTGCAATTGAACGGAATGCGTCTCCGGTTGAAGTACGTTCCAATTCATATGTGCGAACCCCCTTCTCGATACTTGGACGCCATTCAATCGTAATGACCTTTCCATCTGACTTGGCGGTCATGTGATCAATTGAGATTTCAGCTGCAATGATATTCATTGTTGCCAGAATCATGAATGCTATGTATTTCATGAATTGCATGACACAAACATAGGTTTTGAAATTGTGATTGACAAGTAAAAAAACGAGAAGTTTGGCTTTATTCCATGCCCCTGACGGCATCCCATCGTTTCTCAACAGACATTTTTCCTTGTATCACCATGCGATACCCTTTCACACGATGATGCATGATTTCATCACGAACCTCATCCATCAAATTGGTCAGTCTACTGGAAATATGCTCAGTGATATTTTGTTTATTGGAAAATGACTCACTTGAAAGCAATTCCGGCTCGCCGATTGAAACCCAGGCCTCCGGTTGCTGTTCATGTAGAAACTCATAGCGTATGGCCACGGGAACGCACCATGCCTCACCAAGCATCTCCACTAGATTGCCAATCCCTGAATATGCATGTATGGGTCGCATTTCCTGATGAATCAATTCACCCTGGGGGAACATCCACAATACTTTCTTGGAATTCCTAAGCAAGCCCACCGCATGGTGAAGAGATTTCACTGCCGAACGAGGATTGCCACGATGAACAGAGAACATTCCAATATTCCTGAAGAACCGATATTTCTTCAATTGCTTTTCTTCCATCATGCCATACGATTCCACATCAAAGTGTGCATTGGTCAAAGCGATGGCAAGTCCTGCATCCCACCAACCTCCATGAGAACAATACACAATCAATGGTATTGGCGCTCCGGTCGAGTGATTGTCTATTTTCCATGGCTTCAAATGCGATTCTCCTTTCACGCGACAAGCATGAAATGTTTTTCTCAATGAACGAGTGAAATACCACCCGAGCAATTTGCGCCAGAAAGGGGAATGTTTGGCTTCAATCATGAAGTGATAACCATGAGTTTGATTCGGTTTTTTCTTGCTAATTTATCGCAATGACGTGAATAAACATCATATCCAATAGACATGTTCCATCGAAAGTGTGCATATTCTTTTCTATCGATGATGCTTGCAGCAATGATGATTGCTTCATGCACAAACCCTTTTGCGCCCAAACTTTCCGATACGCCGCTCGGTGAGAATGTGTTCGCTGATCAAAAAACGGTGGACGGCATTTTTCAGAATTTCCGGAGCGCATATCTGTACAAAGATACATTGGCTTATGGAAGATTGCTTGATCAGCAATTCATATTCATTTATCGTAATTATGAAACCGGTGTTGATGGTACGTGGGGAAGAGATCAAGAAATGTTTACAACATCCGGATTGTTCAATGCTGCACAAAATCTTGATTTGATTTGGAATGATATCGTGGTGTCCACGGGAGATAGCACAAGTCTCGACATCGCAAGGGGATTCAATCTCACGATCACATTTAATCCGCAAGATATAGTGAGGGTTCAGGGGAGAGTGAATTTGCAATTGAAAAGACCAACATCAAATGACAATTGGAAAATCGTTCGATGGAGAGATGAATCAAATTATTGATTCTTGGTTTTGATTTTTCCGAAGAGCCACATGAATTGCAATTTCCATACGAGAAACACTGCTTCATAGACAATGCTTTTGTTCATCTTTGAAACACCTGATCTTCGATCAACAAAAATGATTGGTATTTCCTTGATGCGTGCCCCTGCTTTCCATAATCTATAATTCATCTCAATTTGAAATGCATAGCCATTCGAATGAATGTCATTGAGGTCTATCTTGGCAAGCATTGATGCTCGAAAACATTTGAAACCACCGGTGGCATCTTTTATGGACATTCCGGTGATGATACGCGTATATAGATTCGCGCCATAACTCAGAATCAATCGACGCAGCGGCCAATTCACGACATTTACTCCATTGGAATATCGTGAACCTATCACCAAATCATTCTGTTCAATTTCTTTCAAGAATCGTGGAATGTCTTGTGGATCATGGGAAAAGTCAGCATCCATTTCCATGATTGCATCATATCCCATCGCCAATGCTTTGGCAAATCCTTCGCAATATGCAGTGCCCAAACCCATTTTTCCTGGACGCTTTAATAAATGTATGCGAGTATCGGATTTCATTCGTTCTTCAACGCGATCACTTGTACCATCCGGAGAATTGTCATCAACTATCATTACATGAACATCAGCGGCATTCAATACAGCCGTGAGAATATTATCGATATTATCGAGTTCATTATATGTGGGAATGATGATGATTGCTTTCATGAAGGTATCCATTATGCCTGACCATGCCCTTTAAACACGCGAATCACTGTGCGAATAATGATTTCGATGTCGAGTTGCAATGACATATTTTCAATATAGTAAAAATCATGTTTGAGGCGATGAGTGATTTCTTCAATCGACTCTTGATAATTTCGATAATGTATTTGATTCCAACCGGTAAGTCCGGGTCTTATCACCAATCGTCTTGTATAATACGGCAATTCTTTTTTGAACTTGTCAACAAAGAACGGCATCTCGGGTCTTGGGCCAACCAAACTCATCTCGCCTTTCAAAACATTCCAAAATTGCGGCATTTCATCAAGATGTGATTTACGTAAAAATCTCCCGATGCGCGTAACACGCGGATCATTGACCACAGCCCATTTTTGTCCGCCGGCTTCCGCATCCACAACCATCGATCTGAATTTATACATGGTGAATACTTTGCCATTTTTTCCAACTCTTCGTTGTTTGAAAATTACCGGACCACTGGAATCAAGCCGAACCAATAATGCTGTAATGAGCAGAAAAGGAAAACCGATAATCAATACGCATGCACTCAAGGCAATGTCGATGGCTCTTTTGATGAATCGTTCCCAGGTTTTCATGAGCTCGGGATTGATATCAATAAGAGGCATACCATGAATTGCTTGCAAACGTGCCTGACCGGTGAATAGTTCATATAGATCAGGTTGAATTTTTACGCCTATGCCAAGCACCCGACATTCCATCACAAGATCAATCATCCAACGATGATCCAATGCATCCATCATCACTACCAAGTCTGCAGGTCTTTCCTTGATAACGATTTCTTTGATATCCTTCACATCACCAAGTAAGGGAATATTTTCTGCATCATCATGAGCTATTGTTTTCCATCGCTCGAAATCTTTTTGATCTCTGAATACCACGCCTTGAACAGTATACCCCCACGATGGATTTTCTTTCATGATTGTATACATTTCAAGCATCGGATCAGGAGCGCCCATGAAAATTGTTGAAACCTTTATGATTCCTTTTCTTCGTAGAAATCGTTGTAGCATTCTACCAAGAACTCTGATGAGAACAACAAGTATGACAAGTATGACTGCATAGAGAACAATTTTCAACCGAAATCCACGGAAATTCGCACTCGTGAACAATATTGCAAGAAAAATCAAGATACTACCAAATGCAACGGCTCTGATTACAGTGAACATTTCAGTGAAAGGGGAACGCACAAACCAATTGCGATAGAGTCCTGAAAGCCAAAACAACACCATCCAATACAGAACCAATAATGGCATCACGCTCAAAATCAACGTTTGTAGCGTTGTTTCATCAGACAAAGGCAATGTTGTTGTGTATAAGCCAGTCACGAATCCCAATAAAAGAAATACCGGCAAAGCTGATGTGATTGCTATGATATCACCACAAATCTGAAAAATCGCCGGAGTTGATTTTGCCGCGAAATCTCGAATGCGTTTATAGAATGATATGTGATTGTCTGATTTCATGAATGTTTATGCTCGCTCCCAAGTGGATGAAGCATTGCTGCGTAATACATGTATCCATGCACCCAGCAAACTGATCTGAAGGCGCACAAAAATACATGCTTGACGAATAATGTTGATCCGCAGTCCCAAAAATCCCGGTAGCGATAATAGAATCAAGCCAATCAAACAATGGAATATGATCATACCGATGATTGATCCTTCATGCCATGCAAGAAAGGATGTGCAGATTGCCAATAGATAGAATATTGGCATAAGCCAACGCAACATTTTCCGTGACCAAAGAAATAATGCTATGAGTCCGTATTTCGGGGAGAGCAATGCATCTGCTTCTCCAACGGTTGCCATGCCGCAAGCTGCAAAACGCTTTGCTTGTTTGAATTCCATGCCGGGTGGTGAAGTTCGAATCTCAAATGCACAAGCATGTGGATCCGCCAATACGCGTTTATGTTCCAAGAGTACATGTAGAATAGGCATATAATCATCGCATACTTGTTCATTTGGTAATGATCTGCGATAGATTCTTCTCACTGCATAAAAATGACCCAAACTTGTTACGGTGGAAGACAAAGCGGATTCCATCGAGCGCGTTTGAAATTCCAATGAGCGATAGACCGAATGTTCAGCGGCATGATTATCCTGTTTACCATTCACGGGTGCATCAATGGAAGTTCCAATAACAGCACCGATATTCGCATCGGTGAATCGTGAGCACATGGAATATAATGCTCCCTGCTGCAGTCTGACATCCGCATCAAGATGAACAATCACATCCGATTGTGAATGTGATACCAGATATTCATTCACTGCATTCTTTCCACGGCGTTCAAGCGCATGAACATGCAGATTCGGATATTGGTTTTGCAATCGTTCTACAATTTGCACAGTATCATCAGTTGAACCATCGCTACCAACATGTACCTCGCAACGAGGATAGCGCTGAGCATAAATCGTATGAATGGCATCTTCGATATATTCCGATTCATTATATGCTGCTATCAAAACAGCAATATTCGGTAGATGCTCTTCTGGTATATTGGGTATATCCAATGAGTGAAGCGTATTGCGTTTAAACTTCATCAAGATCTTCAAGAACGGCGGATAGACTGCATATGGATAGATCATCAGAAACAGAAGGAATAATGTGCAAGCGAGAAATATGATCATGTGCTTGCCTCAGAAATCTTCAAATCGCAGTGAGGCCTGCACATAATGCGTGAGATTTCCCACTTGAGTACGAAGTGCATAGAGCCCTTGTACATGTAATCCCCTCACAATTTCAAAACCTGCTGTCACTTGCGCACGAAATGCTTCTTCCAATATTCCACCAAGAAATGGAGCTGACTCTGAATCAAAAGGACGTTTTGCCTGCAATGCATTGGCACCATGATTCACGAGAATGGTATCTAGACCATTGATGGATGCTGTTTCATTTGCACCATGCCTTTGATATGCAATGAGGAATCGGATAGGATAGCGATGTCCATGAAATATGGAGGCACCAAATGATATTTCGTCTGAATTTGGCCTCAATGATCCTGTGATCAGCACGCCATCACTCGTCATTGAATTCTGCACATTGAAATGCGAATATGTATAGGGTTGCACGCGCGCATATTCAAGAGAAATATTCATTGCCGGCAAAACATACATCGCGCCCATTGAGAATGCGGATTTATTCGACCAATAATCTGTACCTATCTTGGAAAAGATCAAATCATCAAGAAGATATGCACCTTTGAGAATGAGATTCTTGATTGGTCTGATCGTAACATCACATCCCATTGCACTATTGTCTCGATCTCGTAATGAATGTTCAACTGATTTCAAGAATGACAATGGATTCAGATATGCCAAATCAAATGTTCTATCTTGATATATGACACTTTCCCAAATTGATATTTCGCCCCATGATGGACGGAATGCTGCTCGATGCATCACCAATGTTTTGGCAGGCATGAACTTATCGGAACCGGTGGAATTCATCTGTCCGGGAAGAATGATTTGTCCGGAGGGATCCTGAGGTAATGAAAGTAAAGATGCATGCGTGAATCGATATTCAAATGTTTTGCTTCTTGCACCAATCATCAATGCATCGAGAGGAGGTGCATTTCTTCCCAAAAACTGATGATGATTGAACCCTGCTCCTAGAACACGTGATTCTCTTCCTATGCTTGCATAAAACCAATCATTGTCATAGCGAACATGCGATTCGGTAAAATCGAAGTCACTATTATACACGGCGAATTTCACATTCTGTCTCAGGCGCGGATCATCCAAAGCAAGTGAACGATCGCCGGAAAGTAATGCTCCATTGGTCATTTGCAAAAAGAAACCAACATTGCCGCGTAGTGTGCCATGCATACGCAAACCTACTTGACCTGTTAACATTGAAGAGGATGAGTCATTCTTCCTTTGTGCAATTTCCATTGAAAGAAGAGGACTTGCAAAGAATGTCACAAGTGAATCTTTTTGCAGATACAATGCTTTTTCACGATTCGAAAGTAATCCATCAAAAAAGAATGGAAGTGAATCCGTGAATGGCACTGAACTTTCAAATAGCGTTGTATTGCTTCTTTTTTCAGACAATAATTCACGTTCATAATGAGCCAAGACATTTCGTTCATCTTCGCTTAATTCTTGATCGGATTTGCGAATCAATCGCAGCGCTGTTTGAACCTCGCCCCTTTGCAATGGCAATGCTGAAAGCGAATAATGCGGAAGCAATCCTTTTGCTTCGCAATGTTCGAGAAAATGATAGACCGGGTGAACGATTGGCAGATGTTCCACTTGAGCAAACACAGGCATCAACATGGCAAAAAAGATCATGAATATTATCATGATCTTTTTCTTGTCACATATGATATGTGCAATGCTGTTCTTCATTATCGTAGGAATGCCCAATAAACCACATTCAGAATACCAACCAATCCTCCGATAGCCGTGATAAGGAATGTATAGTATTGATATTCATATCCGGGTGGACGATAGGTTG
>SXZI01000117.1 GCA_005788035.1 Bacteroidota bacterium | reverse complement strand
TGTTCCAACCGCTCCGATTCCAGTCCATACCATGTATGCGGTACCGATGGGAATGGTCTTTTGGGCCATCCACAGGAATGTAAAACTCAATCCCATTGAAAGAAGGGCAAGAATCATGCCCCATAGTCTCGAGTTAGGATATTGCATGAATTTCATTCCGATGGGCCATCCCATTTCGAAAATACCGGCAAGGCAGAGAAAAATCCAGTCCATATTCTATGGTTCAATGACAAAAAACATGCTCAAAATTACGTAAATGAGGGGTCTAAAATGAGGATTATGTCCTATGGTTCGGTCAATTTCCTGCCCATATGCAGCCCTTTTGACCTACTATGGTCGTTCCGAATACGGCGTGAATGTAGGATAAACTCCATGCTGCTGAAAATTAGTACATGAATCATAAGAATTTTCGGGAAAAAAATCATGTATTTGTTTCCCTCTATTATTCGTAGTTTTATCATGTAAATTCTTGATAAACATCTACAATTGCATGAATTATATACATGATTTCCATATCCCTGTCATGGGATTGTCTTTTTCGGTTGACACACCTCTGAAAGTTGCTCATTTTGGCATTTCTTCCGTTGTATCCATCATGGAAGAAGATTTATTGGAAATGATGAGGGAACATCATTCAAAAAAGAATGGAATTCCTTTTGAACCGATAGACAAAAAAGAGTTTGATTCCAGAGCCAAGCGCATCACTGCTTATTGCAATGTTCTCGATCAATTGGTCACAAGAAATATAGAGCGCATTCGCAGCCAAGAATTCGCATTTGGTTCAGACATCGTCAAATATTTCGAATTATTGCCAGAACGTTCCCCCGTCAAAGCCAAGTATCGTGAAATGCTTCTGTGCACTGACCAGGATAAACGTGTAGCCCTTGAGGAAGAGCTTAGAAAGGCGATTGTTCCTGGATATATTGATGTGAACATCATGTCCAAGGTAGATAATCTTGGTGCTACAAAAACAGGCGAACCGCTTCCAGTTGAGCAATCCGACGCTTTAACCGCACTTCGTGGATATGCCCAAAGCGTATTGAATTCCTCCATAGTATTTTCAGCCGGCTATAACCCACGTTTGTATAATTATATCGCTGCTTTTGAGGATTTTTATCCGAATGAATGTGGCATGCTCAAGAAGCGTGTGATATTGAAAGTGAGTGATTATCGTAGTGCGGTCGTTCAAGGAAAGATACTTGCCAAAAAAGGAATTTGGGTATCGGAATTCCGAATTGAATCAGGTTTGAATTGCGGTGGACATGCTTTTGCCACTGATGGTTTGCTGTGTGGACCCATCTTACAATCATTCAAAGAAAACAGACATTCCATGCGCGAGGAACTGTTCACTTTATGCAATGCCTCACTCGAAGCTGCAGGTAGAACAACCTTTCCGGATTTTCCAATGCAGAGAATCACCTATCAAGGTGGTATTGGTACGGCACATGAACAACAGTTTCTTATAGATTTTTATGAATTGGACGGCACCGGTTGGGGCAGTCCATTCTTGCTGGTTCCCGAAGCAACGAATGTCGATGATTCCACACTCAATGCTTTGGCCACTGCCGAGCCGGATGATTATTATCTCAGTGGCGCTTCGCCACTTGGCATACCATTTAATCACTTCAGAAAAAGTGGATCTCAAAAATTGCGTGATGATCGGGTGGCTGCCGGAAAACCGGGGAATCCTTGCGTCAAGAAACTTCTCATTTCCAATACAGAATATACGCAAGAGCCCATTTGCACATCCTCAATCAAATATCAGCGTTTGAAGCTTGATGAATTGAAGCAAGCGGGATTGCCTGAAGAAGAATATAAGAAGCGATTTGCGGCAGTCGTTGAAAAGGATTGTCTGTGCACCGGTCTTGGCACGACGGCACTATTGAAAAATGACATTGTCAATAAGCAGCATAAACCCGAGGGTGTGATCATATGCCCCGGACCGAATCTTGCTTATTTTTCAGGTACATTCACATTGGCACAGATGATCGATCATATTTATGGTCGGACAAATGTGAGAAATTCCGTAGAACGAGCATCACTCTTCGTTAATGAGCTTGTATTGTATGTAAAGTATCTTCACAAAGAAATTGACCGCAATGCACTGACGCTCAATCAAAATACATTCAGAACATTGAATGCATTCAAAACAAATCTTCTTTCCGGCATTGAGTATTATAAAAACATCAATGCTGACTTTTTGAAAAATTGCACCTATGAATGTCCTGACATGATTGCAGATCTCGAACGATATGCAAAAGATGTTCTGGCTATCGAAATTCCATCACTTGTCATTGCATCCTGATCACTTTTTTACTATTAAGTGATTGGTATTTCCTTTTGTAGATGAGATCACCACAGTATAGACTCCAATGGGGAATTGCCCCACATTGATGGGGTCTTGATTGTATTGCATGTGCATGCTTCTTCCATTCATGTCATACACTGTGATGCGATTGATGTCCGTTCTCAATGATGTGAATCGAATCATATCATCATGCATGATAACGGGCTCATTTTCCACATGTATTGATTCTTCCACCGAGGTGGCTCTGCAAGCCACGTCCATCGTCAATTTCCACAGATCGCTCATGTAAAAATTAGGGACATAACCCAAGGAATCAGGTGCTTGTCCCATGCGAATCATCACGAGATCATGTTCTTTGGAGAAAGATACGAATTGACCGTTTTTACCAATGCCTGAAATCACGTCCTCCGGTGCATCTTTTGCAAGATTGCCATTGAAGAAGAATTGAAATCCCGGAAGCATATACCCACCTTGTCCATTAAGCCACCACAAATATCCATAAGAAGGGTTCAACACTTGAGAACGGTTGATCATTGCATTATAATACTCTCTGTCCTTTATAATGGTATCCTTATTCCAAATCCCATTATTGAGCATCATTAATCCGAAGCGAGCCATGGATCTTGGAGTACTGAAATACACATTATTATAACCAAGTTTTAACCAAGATCCGGTCATGCCGATTTTTGTTTTAAGTGTTGATGTCGTAAATGCATTCAGGGTTTGCCCTGTTGCTTTTGCAAGAACTTCTTCCAATAAAGTATAGGGTGCATTATGATAGGACCAGCGTGTTCCTGCATCAGCAAGATAGGTCAAACAGGTATCATCAGTACAATCAAGACTCGACACTTCATCATTCAGGCCGGTTGTCATCGTTAGTTGATTCTTGATGGTAATGAGATCTTCTTTTTCCTTGGGCATGGAAGTCCATCCAACACCAAGATATTTGGATGTTTTGTCATCGAGGGAAAGAGCTTTTTCCTCTTGGGCTTTACCAATCAATACAGAAGTAAGAGTTTTTCCTGCCGATGCCCAATACCATGCGCTGTCTTTTGTGAATGTCCCAAAATATTTTTCGAGCACAATGCGGCCTTTATACAAAAGAAGATATCCTTTCGTATTCGATCGTTCAAGATATTCAAATAAAGCAGGAGTTTTTTCGGTACACCATCCGAGTGTTGTTGCTGAGAGCGTATCCCATTGCATCTGAGGATTTAGAGGCGGAAAATATCTCTGAGCATGCACTTCAATTGCTGAAGACATGACTATAGTCATTGTAAAGAATATGAGAAGCAGTGATCGCATCTTGAGACTCCTATTGGTGAACAAACCGGAATAGTGTTTTGACAGCAAACATACTCATTGGTTTAACATCAATAGCCATGCCAAAAAAAAGGCCTCTCATGTATCCATGAGAGGCCTTGCATAGCTGCTTATTAGATATCAGAATGAATATCTGATTCCCAATTGCATTTGCATGCGGGAGAGCAAATCAGAATACTGATAGGCATTTTCTCTATCTCTATAGCTAAAGAGAGGAGTACCCACTGGCAATGCAGCCCCGTTTGCTCCAAGTGTATTGCCTGTTCTTGCCAATCCTTCAAAACGCAGCATTGCATCACTTTGATTTGGAACAAAGCGATAGGCATTGGAACCAAGATTGATGATATCCAATGATACCTCAAGATTGTGTCCATTTGCAAAAGGATTGCGAATATCGGCTGCAATACGAAGATCGATACGATTGTTCCATGGCTCGCGAGCTGCATTACGTTCGATGATTGTTCCACGTGCGGCATTCAATGCATCATCATTGGTGATGAAGCGATCGAGTGCATCATATGTTGCATCAGTTGCTCGAGTGGTACCCGTAACGAGAGCGATGTCATTTTTATCTTTTGGCACATAGATCAAATCATTGCTTGTTTGGCCATCGGCATTTATGTCGCCATCATAGATATAGGAGAATGGTTGACCTGAACGGCCTTCATAGAACAATGATGCTTTGAGTGATACTTCAGGAATCAATTCGATGCGATATGCAGCTGATGCAATCACGCGATGTGGAATATCAAAGTAGGAACGGGAGAGCGTTGGAGTATTCGGATTGTCTTGGATATAATTGAATCTCCACTGAGAAATAGCCTGTGATGACAAACCGGAATTGATGTCATACGATGCTGAGTGCGTATACGCGGCCATAAGGTCCAGCCCTGCTTTCCAAGATTTTTGCAATTGCACGGACATATTGTAAGAATATCCCATATCAGTATTGCTGAGGAGAATCACATTGGTGAAACTCTTACGACCATCATGGAATCGTGCCGTTGTATTGCGACCATTATAAATGCCGAATACTCCTCGATTACCGGGCAATGTCGAACCGAATTGCGTTGTATCACGGCGATCTCCAAGATTTAAATCAGAGTAGAAAATCTCATTTAGATTCTTTGTATACATACCATCAACTGTTAGGATAATGTCTTCGGGCAATTTATAGTCAAATCCCAAATTCATGCGGAATGTCTGAGGCATCTTGAAATCATTGCCTGTGAGATTCAATTCTGTTGTGGACGTAACCTTGGTTGTGTCCTTTAAATTCTCAGACAATGAATTTGCGACGGTTGGATTGAAGCGTACGGTATCTGAACCTGCAGTTGCAAGAGACAAGCGGGCGATTTCAACACCGGTATTTCCATAATGATTTGATATCCATACAAATGGGATGCGTCCTGTGAAGATACCAGCTCCTCCGCGAACTTGAAATGATTGATCTCCATTCACATCCCAATTGAATCCAACTCTTGGTGAGAAGAGCAAAGCGGATTTAGGCATTTCTGAAGTTTTCCATCCAAGGGTTCGTGTAGAATCATTTTTATACGATATGGATCCATTCCCATTCGATGCTACTCCGACTGTTGCAGTATTCACGAATGCATTTTCAGCTTTGAAATTGTAGGATGGAGCATCCGGGAAAACAGGCACGTCTACGCGTACACCAACATTAACTTTGAGATTGTCCGAAAGTTTAATGTCATCTTGGATATATGCACCCAATTGCATGGCCGAAAACTCTGCCGCCCAATCTTTTGCAAATCCTGGACGAGCAAAAGACATGCTTACCGATGCCGCATTTCCGGCAATGAAATCAGCATAGGAATTAAAGCGATATGTACCATAAGCATCACGAATGAAGAGGTTGCGGAAAGAGAAAATCTCATTTTGTGTACCAATTGTCAATGTATGATTTTCATTCAAACTCATCGTGAGATTATCGGTGATTTCAATAACATCTTGGTCGAGTTTATTCAAGTTTGAAAATTCTTCGGAACCGAATTGAATGCCCACTCCTTGGCCCATGCTGGGATCATTGACCGTGATGGCTGAGAATGGTTTTCCGGTCACTTCACGGAAATCTCGAATTCTCGTATATCCCAAAATCAATTCATTGTGCATGTCATTCCCCAATGAAGAATTGAGTTCAAGCACGGTTGAATTTTGTGAATTATTGAAACGATAATTTCTGTCACTAAAACGTAAGCTATTCACTGTGGTGCTATAATTGTCATCATAAGCACTTACATAGTTATTTCTGAATGTAAGACGATTATTGTCATCGATATTCCAGTCCAAACGGGCGAACACTTTTGTTGAAGGACGTGTGATTTCAAATCCTGTCAATTGTCCTGGAGCATATCCATACTTGGATGTCAAATGCGAAGAAACCAATTGTGCGATTGAGTCAATTTGTTTTGATCTCGTGTTTTGAGTCAATGCCACATTATCAACAGGTTGGACGCGTGAAGTGAATTCCGCATTTGCAAAGAAAAACAATTTGTCGGGTATGATCGGACCACCAACTCTCACACCTGTTTGCAATTCATTGAAATTGGAGAATGTGGTTGTGATGGATGTATCCTTTGTAAGCGGATCAAGAAGATTATTATTCACAATGTTCTTTCTGGTGATAGTCAAATCACTAATCATCGATTGACTTCTTGTGAACCAATAAGCAGAGCCTTCGAATTTATTTGTACCTGATCTTGTGATTGCATTCACTCCGCCACCGGTAAATCTACCTTGACGTACATCATAGGGAGCAACCAATACTTGGAATTCTTCAATCGCATCAAGTGATACTGGATTTATATTTGCTTGACCACCGGGTGTTCCTGCACTTCCCAAGCCGAAGAGATCGGTATAGTTTGAACCATCGATTTGAATATTGTTATAGCGATTGTTTCTACCTGCAACAGAAATACCTGCACCAGTTGAGACAACTTGAGGTGTGAACTTTGCGAAATCTTGGAAGGAACGGGAAATGGTAGGGAAATTATTCAGCTGTTCTTTGGAAACATTTGTTTGGGCTCCTGTTCTTGATGCGCCGAATACTCCTTTTTGAGCCATAACCGTGACTTCGTCCGTGGCAATGGTTTTTTCGGACAATGCCATGCTGATCTTTAAATTCTGACCCAGTTTTACAAATTGATTGGATAAGGAAGATTCACCATATCCAACTGCCGATGCCTTGATTGTGTAGGGTCCACCAACACGAACATTATTGATGGTAAATGTCCCATTGGATTTGGCATTTGCACCAAAACGGGTTCCGGTAGGGATATGGATCGCAATGATTTTCGCACCGGCCACAACCCCGCCGCTTGCAGCTCTAACCGTACCGGTGATTCCACCGCTTGTCACGCCTTGTGCATGCATGGGAGTTGGGATGAAGGTTGCGCTAAATACACCCAAACCCATGATGGCACTGACACAAAGTGAAAGTACTGAATGTTTCATAACACTCCTTGAAATGTGAAAATCAAGCCATCTTTATGGCTTGAAAAAGAAAAATACACCTTGAGAAATAAGTCTGCATATTGAATTGCAAACTCTGATTTTTTCATGATGAAAACATATTACCAAGTGGTAATATGTCAGTTTTGGTCGGCAGACATTGGGAATCGCTTTAGCATGAAAGCAGTGAGGAATCCGAATCCTGCGCCAAAGGCAAGGCCACCAAGAACATCAAATGGATAATGAACGCCAACATATATTCTTGAATAGCTCACGAGCAATGCAAATACAAGAACCCATATTCTCATTTGAGGGAACATGATGCCGATGAACATGGCCAAGCAACCATTATTGATTGCATGAGTTGATGGAAATGATTGACCCGGTCCACAGGGAATGAGCAAACGAATTGTGGTTTCCTGTCTGCAGGGTCTTTCACGATTCACCATCGGCTTCAACACATGTGTTGAAAACTGATCTGTGATGCCAAGTGTCAATGCCAATGCCAAAAGGGCTATGATACCTTGCTTTTTGTATGTGAAACCGATAAACAATGCCATGAATGCATATATCGGCCAGGTATGACGGATTGATGTTAATAATGTAAATAGGTGATCTGTTGGTGGTGAGGTCCATATTCCATTCAACACATGAAACAATGCTGAGTCCATGTGTATTATGACATTCTGCATGAAAGATTCCGAATGGAATTGAATTGAAGCTGATACAAATTGATACTTTTTTGTCGGAAAACAAGAATTGAGTTTTCCACAAATATCATGCTATGGTGGATCTGCCGATACGGCGTGAAAGGATCATTTCAGCTATGGCAAAACAGAGGGCTAGAATCAAGAATAATCGCCACAATTCCGTTCCTACTCTTGCTTTTGCGACGGAATCACCGATACGTGAAGATTGATTCAATATTTGTGCAAGAGAAGGTTCTTTGACTCGATTTTTGACTGCATTGAGCATGTCCTTTTCTGAAGCAAATGTCAAATGACCTTCTTGCAAGGGAATATTGACTGTCATTGCAGTAAGAGACTCACCTTCCTTGCTTCGAATTGCATATACTCCAGGATTGTTCAAACGTCCTATGCGTACAGACAATCCACCTGGAACGGTTAATCCCTGCACCTGTGATTCCGTTCCTGCCGGATCACTCACCCGCACCAATTGCTCGGGGTTTTTCATGGCATTGGTAGGAATCATTATGATTGCATCATCACCGCAAATTAATTCGGAGGTAAGCATTTCTTTGGCTGATAAATATTGCATTGCACGATATATAATTGCCGGCATCAAACCGGAATATGGGAATGTGCTCCATGCAGGTGATGGGGGAACGGCGCAATAAAGGATTTTACCCTCACCCCGACGTACCTCTGTCAAAAAGCTACCTCCTTGCATCTGAATGAGCGATTGCCCCCCACTTGCTGTCAATGCTTTTTTGATTTTAGGTGAATCGCTGAGCGATGTTTCCATTTCCAAACCTTTGAACACTCCTCTGAACAGAGGATGCTGTCTGTCCACTCCGCTGCAAAGTCCTGGAGACTTCTCGCTGAATGACTGCACGCTCATTGGTGCAAGCCCAAGCAATGACAATGCGGGGATTTGCTCAGCCGGTTCGATGCGATCATCCGGAAAAATGAGAGCTGTACCACCAGATTGAATGAATGCATCCAATCTACTTGCTTCATTTCGATTGAGAGCACCGGCCACGATGATGATATCATGCTCATCATAATTCACGACACCTGCCTGATCGGCAGCATATGTAGCATAAGAACCAACAACATTTGAAAGAGCTATACGAAGAAATTCAGATGCATTGCCCGTTGCTATTGCACCAACCGTGGGTGGTGGAGGTATGATGAATGAGGCATGCCGAACATTATCATGCTCGAGGGCATCCGGTTCTATCATCATGCGTACACGTATGATGCCGGTGGATTTTGGGGGAGCGGATAATGTGACAGTTGCCGACTGACCTGCCTCGATATCTATACTCTTTTGAGCTACACGCTGCTCATTGAATAACATGCTGATAATCAATCCACGAACATCATTTTTTCCGGTATTGGTAAGACGCGCCTGCATATCAGCGGATTTGTCTTTCTCAAACATGGTGGTCATCATGATGATTGTATCTATAGAAATATTCGTAGCGGGATTTCCATTTTGCATCGGTATGATAAACATTCCGGTTTGTGCATCAAATAACTTCAATGAATCAGAAAGAATCGAAGCATGCTGCGATTGCTGCATGTCAGTGATCAGATATACTTCTTTGTGGATGTTTACAGACGCGTCAAGCAAACCCTGTGAAGCGCGTAAACCATCATTGACTGTTGCAGTGGAATGTGAGGGAACACAAGCATTGATTTCCTTCAAGAGAAATTCAGGATTGCGACTAAATGTTCGTTTTCGTTGATTTGCGATAGCTGACAAAGGAAGAAAAGCCATTTCATCGCCTTCTTTCATAGCCAGCGCGATTTGCTTCACCATGCCCTTTGCCTTTGCAAAACGATTGCCACCCAAATCCGACACATCCATGCTTAAGGAATTGTCCAAAATGACAATGATGCTTGTTTTTGCATGAGAACCAAGCGCAGGAATTGAACGCTGAATCGTCGGGCGCGAAAAGGCCAATACGCAACAGATGATGATCAATGTTCGTAGAATCAATAATATGATTTGCTGCGTTTTGAGCTTGCGAATGCTGGTCTTCTGCAATTCTTTGATGAATCGCAAAGTACTGAAATCGACGGTTTTCAATTTCCGCAGATTCAATAAATGAAGAATCACGGGAATTGCGGCCGCGATGAGCCCAAGCAAAACAAGTGGATTGAGAAAGGTCATGATGATTGCATGTGAATGAAGTTTACCCCTGAAATATCATGTTTGTTCTTGAAGATCCATGGTGCAATGTCCACAACGCTTGGCTTGCACGGGGATTTTCATGAAACAATACCGACATTCCTTTTCTTTACCTTCTTTTGATTGTTGGAATTTCATGAGCGCTCTTGTCATGGCAAAAATCGTGACGGAAACGATGACGAAATCCAAAATGGAATTCAAAAACAGTCCTAAATTCAATGTTGGTGCACCTGCATCTTTTGCTGCTTTCAATGTTGGATAATCAATGCCATTCAAGCTGATGAAGAAATTCGAGAGATCCACCTTGTTTATTGCTCCAAGAGGTGGCATCACGATATCATTGACAAGTGAAGTGACAATCTTCCCGAAGGCACCACCGATCATCACGCCAATAGCCAAATCCAGGACATTCCCTTTATTGATGAATTCTTTGAAATCTTTCAGCATACATCTACTCCTAGGATGCCTCAAAAATCATGAAATGAACGCATCTCTGCAAACGAATTTCGAATGGAATGATGTCTTATCCACATGCACGGCCTATATAGCAAGAAAAGCAGGTGATTTCGTATTTTGCATGTATTCTGATTTACTTTTTGCAAGGATTGCTTCATGGCAGAGCATGGAATGGGCATCGATGCCTCAGAAAAAAGTGCACTTCTAGATAAGCGCATAGATTGTTTGGACAAAGGATTCGTTCGGCTCATCGATGTGATGGGTGATGATGCCTCCATTGTGCAAGCTGCTCGTGTCTCTTATGGATCGGGAACCAAGAAGGTGCATGAAGATCGCGGACTCATTCGTTATCTACTTCGCCATGCTCATACCACGCCATTCGAAATGGTGGAATTTAAATTCCATGTGAAATTGCCAATCTTCGTTGCAAGGCAATGGATCAGACATCGCACCGCGAATGTGAATGAGTATAGCGGTCGATATTCTGAAATGAAAGATGAATTCTATACGCCTGCAGTTCAAGACATCCGTCCACAAAGCGTCTCGAATAAACAAGGTAGATCCGATGAAACGCTCCCTGATGGCATGGCTGAACAAGCAGCAATTGCTTTCAAGCAGGGTCAGGATGATGCCTATGCTCAATATCAAGATTTTTTGGAGCAAGGCATAGCAAGAGAAATCGCTCGCATCAATTTGCCGGTTTCAAATTATACGGAATGGTATTGGAAAATTGATCTTCATAATTTATTCCACTTTTTAAGACTTCGCATTGATGCTCATGCGCAATATGAAATCCGCGTTTTTGCCGAAGCCATTGCCGAATTGGTGAAGCCATTCGTTCCGCATGCTTGGGAGGCATTTGAAGATTATATTTTGAATGCTCATCGTATGACTGCCCCTGAAATGAAGGTGATGAAACATCTTCTCCAATCACTCACCATGCCTACAGATGAACAATTGGCCGAACTTGGTTTGAAGGGACGGGAAGCTGTTGAATTCAAAGATAAAATGCAAGGGCTCTTTTCTCAGGACAATCCCTGAAATCCCTATGAAAAACACTATCCGATATAGCGTCTTATTGATGTTTATGTTCGGACTATGTATGATTTCATGTTCGGAGGGTACCATGCCGTCCGAGCAACAATGCTCCCCTGAAAAAATTTCACTTCCTATTGGTATTGCTTCCATTCCTTTTGCCGCACATCAATCCTATTCTCAATCGGTGTTTGAGCTTGGCCGCGCATTGTTTTATGATGTAACGCTTTCCGGAGACGGTGATATTTCCTGCGCATCTTGTCATAAGCAGGAAGAAGGATTTGCAGATGCAGGTAATATCGTGAGTAAAGGTGTCGGTCGTGAATCAGGCATGCGAAATGCTCCAACCATCATCAATGTCGCATTTCAATCATCGTATTTCATGGATGGCAGAGTATTGTCACTCGAAAAGCAAATCGAAGATGCATTGCGTAGTCCGAATGAAATGTATGCTACTGATTCAATCGTGAAGCAAGCAGTGCTGAAATCATCACGGTTAAGCCGGTTATGGAACACTGCATTTGGAGATCAAGAAGTATCACTTAAAGGTATATCAACTGCAATCGGTCTCTTCACGCGGATGATTGTCTCGGGTTCAACTCGGCATGATGCATTCATCGCAGGAAATCAATCTGCTCTGAATCAACAAGAACAAAGAGGGAAAGTATTATTTGAAGGGAAAGCGCATTGTGTGAAATGTCATGACGGGCCGCATCTTTCCGATGGACTATTTCACAGCACAGGATTGCATACGCATTATTATGACAAGGGACGATATTATGTAACGTATTCTAATGGTGACATTGGCACATTCAAAACACCAACACTACGCAATATCGCACTTACATTTCCCTATATGCATGATGGTTCATTACCAACTCTTCGCTCTGTGATCGAGCATTATAATGTAGGTGGAAAGCAATTCATCAATAAGTCCGCTGATATACAACCCCTGAATCTCACTTCAGATGAAATGGATGACTTGGAGGCATATCTACATGCATTCACAGATTCATCCTTGATTCGCAATGCATGTCTATCCAAACCTTGATTATGATGCACCAAGAACGGTAAGCTTTTGTTCAGCTTCATCAAGTGTTTTTTTGC
>SXZI01000116.1 GCA_005788035.1 Bacteroidota bacterium | reverse complement strand
GTGAGTTGTAGTCTTCCTGCATTTCCCGGTGCATGAATCATGGTCCAGCATACGCCTGTTTCTCCTTCAGCTCGCGCATTGTGTGTGTCATCATCTCCAACAATCCATGCAGGATGCCCCGCAGAGAGTGCTGAGTCCCATTGTATATCGGAAATGCGATAGTGATTCAACACTTCGATGCAATCATATCCCGTTAATTTTAGAAAATCTTCAGCATCGAAACTCCCTCTGAATTTGGGGTGAGCTATCGAAAGGACATCCATGGTTGGCCGGAGATGATCAAGCATCGTCTGCTTATGATGAATGGTCTGCCCAAACAAAAAATCGAGCCACGTGACGGAGTTCGCACCTATGCAAACATGATGGCGTTTCCACAAATTATATCCGTGTTCATAGCATGGAATATATCCAGTTGAATTCTTGAATGTTGTATCAATGAATTGATAATTCGATATGCCTATGGAATGATATCCGAGCGCCCGATAGACGCTGTCATAGATGACATAATCTGAATGTCCATCCGTGATTCCCTGCCATGCTTTGGTATGTCCGTGAAAATTCGATTTTTTCCAATGCGAGGTATCATCCAAAGCCAGTCCTGCATAGGGATTATGCCAAGATGAACCGCTGAATGGTCTAGGTGAAGGGAAGTCATACACATTGGTGAACAATGCATATGGCAATGTGGCAATGAAAGCCGCAATGCAGATAAAGATTGAAAGGATACCGAGTATCCACTTGATGATATTGGTAATTTTTCTCACTTGCTGTTACATAAAACTTATTTTTGTCTGAACTTTTCAGTGAAAAATACAGAAACGACACATGTTGCATTCAAAGAAAATAGTGATTGTGCTTCCTGCATACAATGCAGCTAAAACGCTTGAACAAACATATCGAGAGATCCCATTTGACATTGTCGATGATGTGATTCTTGTTGACGATGCAAGCAGAGATCATACCATTGAGGTGGCTCAGGCGCTCGGGATCAAGCATGTGATCAGGCATGAAAACAATAAAGGGTATGGTGGAAATCAGAAAACGTGTTATGCCAAGGCCTTGGAATTGGGTGCCGATGTCGTGATTATGTTACATCCCGATTATCAGTATACTCCCAAATTGATACCTGCTATGGCGAGCATTATTGCACAAGGTTTATACCCTGTCGTTTTGGGATCGCGCATTCTGGGGAAAGGTGCATTGAAGGGAGGAATGCCAATGTATAAATACATAGCCAATCGATTATTGACATTGATTCAAAATATCCTCGTCGGAGAAAAACTCAGTGAATATCACACTGGATATCGTGCCTTTTCCAAAGAGGTTTTGCAATCCTTGCGTCTCGAAGAAAACTCGGATGATTTCGTATTCGACAATCAAATGTTGTCGCAAATCATTTATGCAGGATTTCCTATTGGTGAAATTACATGCCCAACCAAATATTTCCCCGAAGCTTCCAGCATTAATCTCTATCGAAGTTCAGTCTATGGTCTAGGAGTATTGGCTGTTTCATGCAAGCATGCCCTTCAGCGAATGGGGCTTGCGTCATTTGCCATGTATCGCAAATAATGATCACACTTCCGGACGCATCGTCGGGAAGAACAATACATCGCGTATTGATTCTTGCCCGGTAAGGAGCATCACCAAGCGATCTATGCCGATTCCAAGTCCAGCGGTCGGAGGCATGCCAACTTCTATTGCTTGCAAGAAATCTTCATCCAATACCATCGCTTCTTCGTCACCACCTGCTCTATCGCGGGCTTGCTCTTCCAATCTTTGACGCTGATCCACGGGATCATTCAATTCTGTGAAACAATTTGCGAATTCATAACCATTGATGAACAATTCGAAGCGTTCCACAAGCCCTTCTTCGGAACGATGAGCTTTGGCTAGTGGCGACATCTCAACGGGATAATCCATCACGAAGGTGGGCTGAATCAAATGATGTTCAACTTTTTGAGAAAATATTTCATCGAGAATTTTCATGGCCGTTGCATCATTGGCAACATCAACATTAAGAGATCGTGCCGCCTTCAACAATTCCGCACGATTGAGTCCGCGAAGATTCATTCCGGTATGCTCCATGAACAAATCAAACATTGTTGCTCTTCTGAATGGCTGATCAAATGAAATCACATGCTCCCCAATTGTGATGTCTCTTCTGCCAAGAGCTTTGTCCGCAATTGCTCGGAATAAATCTTCCACCATGTCCATCATCCAGAAATAATCTTTATATGCAATATAGATTTCCATCATCGTGAATTCTGGATTGTGGGTTCTGTCCATACCCTCATTGCGGAAATTCTTGCTGATTTCATAGACACCCTCAAAACCGCCCACAATCAACCTTTTGAGGTATAATTCAATGGCGATTCGTAGGTATAAATCAAAATCAAGTGCATTGTGATGCGTGATGAATGGTCTTGCCGAGGCACCACCGTATAAAGGTTGTAAAATCGGTGTTTCAACTTCCATCCATCCCTGATCATCGAAATATCGTCTCATCGCACTGATGATAAGTGACCGTTTTTCAAATACATGTCTGATTTGTGGATTGACAATCAAATCGATATAGCGTTTGCGGTATCGTAATTCCTTATCGGAAAAAGCATCATACACGATTTTATTCCCATCTGCATCGGTTTCTTCTTTAGCAATTGGTATGGGTCTAAGAGATTTTGTCAATAAGTGTGCTTCGCGTCCATGCACGCTGATTTCTCCCATGCGTGTACGAAACACATAACCCCGAACACCTATGAAATCCCCAATATCCAAAAGATTGATGCATTCATAAAATTCCGGTAATTCATCTTGCTTCACATAAATCTGAATTCGACCCTGCTGATCCTGAATCGTGGCAAATGTTGCTTTCCCCATTTTCCGTATCGCCATTATTCTTCCGGCAACAGAAACATCGGATAGCATTTCAGGATGTTCATCTGAAAAATGAGAGTGAATCGCTGAAGATGTGTGTGTACGATCAAATGTATGAGGATATGGATTTATCCCTTTGCTTCGGAGTTCATGAAGTTCTTCATAACGCCTTTGTTCTTGGTCATTTCTCTGATGTGTGCTCATGAAAACACTCTTTTTGGTCAAATTTTCGTAAAAAACTCTACAAAAGTACACAATTCACGTTGTATTTCGCGATTTCCATAGGTATTATACCGCGGATTTTTCGTAACTTGCAGGCCGTTGAAAAGTGTGTGGTCTTCATATCTGATCACAATTTACGCATCATCTCTTAGGTAGTATTTGGAACATACATCATCGAACAAAGGGGCGGGTGAATCCCAGAACAGACCCACTCAAGGCAGTGGACCTTCGCGTCCTCAATCTTCATCTCCTAGCGGAGGATTTCGTGGTCCAAGGCCACCGATGTCCGGTCCAAGGCCATCAGGTCCTCGTGGTCCGCGGGATCGTGAGCCCATGCCGGAGAAACAAAGGAAGAATAGAATCAATGAGGAAATTCGCGTTCCTGAGGTGAGAGTTGTCGATGAAGAGGGCGTCATGCTGGGTGTGATGCAAACAAGAGAAGCCATTGAATTGGCGTATGAGCGTGAGAAAGATTTGGTTGAAATTGCTCAACAGGCAGTTCCGCCGGTGTGTAAAATCATCGATTATGGGAAATTTGCTTATGAGCAGCAGAAAAGAGAGAAGCTGGCCAAGAAGGCTCAGCATCATGCTCAATTAAAGGAAGTTCGTTTCAAATGGCGCACTGACACGCATGATTTTGATTTCAAGACACGTCATGCACGCGAGTTTCTTGGCGAAGGTCACAAGGTAAAAGCCACGGTGATGTTCAAGGGACGTGAGATCATGCATCAAGAGATCGGATTGGCCTTGCTTGAAAGATTTGTCACTGCGCTTGAGGATTGTTCCAGAATCGATCAGCCGATTCATCCTGAAGGCAGGACATTATCCGTTATTCTTGCTCCTGATAAAGTGGGCAAGAAACCTAAAAAGGAAAAATCTTCTGACGAAGAATAAGACAGACAGGATTTGGCTTTGCATGAAGTCAAATTGTTTTTTTCACAATTTCAGGTGTGTTCAATGCCTAAAATGAAAACGAATAGTGGTGCAAAGAAGCGCTTTACGCCGACGGGATCCGGAAAGATTCGTCGCAATCGTGCTTTCAAGAATCACATTCTTACACACAAGACAAGAAAGCGCAAGCGTAATTTGCGACAAGCGGCACTCGTGAATGTTGCTGATGAGCAAAACATTAAGCGTCTATTGTGTCTGCGCTGATTGGCGCACTGCATTCTTAATGAATGTTTGGTTGGTTCAATGGGATATTAGCGAAGCTCCCCTTTGACCGCTTTTTTCAACAATTTACATGTAGGAGGGCATCATGCCACGTTCCACGCATAAAGTAGCATCGCATCGCCGTCGCCGCAAGTTTATCAAACTCGCAAAAGGTTATTGGGGCGCGCGAAGCAAAGTATGGACAATTGCCAAAAATCATATCGAGAAGGGTTTGCTCTATGCATACCGTGATCGTCGCAATAAGAAGCGTTCATTCCGCAGATTGTGGATTGTTCGGATCAATGCAGGCGCTCGATTGAATGGCACAACATATTCTCGTTTGATGCATGCACTCAAGCAAAAGAATATATCCATCAATCGCAAAGTATTGGCAGATCTTGCTGCAAATCAGCCATCCGTTTTCAAGCGGATCGTGCGTTCAGCAATTGGATAATCTTTGTGATTTCCGTATGTTCGAGGCGTTCTCCGGAACGCCTTTTTTTATGAAATTCAATGTTTAGCATTCAATGATTGAGAGTATTCAACAATTGCGCAACGAGATTGAACAGGATCTTGAAATGATTCATGATGCTGCTTCATTAGAGGCATTTCGTTTGAAGCATCTTGTAAAAAAAGGTACACTTCAGGAATTGGTGGATCAACTGAGAACCATTCCCAAGGAAGAGAAGCCTGCAATCGGCAAAGTGCTTAATGAGCTCAGACAATTTGTTGAAGCTCGTGTGGCATCTGCCAAAGAAGCAATTGAACAACATACAGCCATTGAGACAATTGATGTCACATTGCCCGCGCGTATTCCTAATATCGGACATGTCCATCCCATTCGCCAAACATTAGATCGCATCATCGATATTTTTTCGGGTATGGGATTTTCCGTGGCTGAGGGAATAGACATTGAAGATGATTATCATAATTATGAAGCATTGAATTTTCCTGCCGATCATCCGGCCAGAGACATGCAGGATACATTTTTCATAGATGATCCCGCCGGGGATGTGATGTTGCGTTCACACACCTCTCCTGTGCAGATTCGCATGATGAAGCATCATGCACCACCGATCAGATCAATCATGCCAGGAAGAGTGTACAGAAATGAGGCGGTCACTGCCAGATCTCTTGCGGAATTTCATCAAGTTGAAGGATTGTATATCGATAAGGGCGTAACATTCGCTGACTTGAAAGGAACAATCACATCTTTTGCAAAACAGATGTACGGTGAATCTTCAACATTCAAGTTTCGTCCT
>SXZI01000115.1 GCA_005788035.1 Bacteroidota bacterium | reverse complement strand
TGCTGGCCGATAAGCGCAATCAATGTCCTACTTTATTGTTTTTTGTTTTATACTGAAAAACTCTATGCTGATGCAGGATTGCAATTGGTCTTTTTCTCTTTTTCGATTTATGGCTGGATACTTTGGACTAGAAATGCTAAATCATATAAGCCTGACGATTCACCCTTGCAGATAACCAAAAGTGGTCAATTGGATATTATGATTTTAGTATGTTGCCTCATACCATTGGCGGGCGCTCTCGGCTATGTATTGGATCAATTCACCGATGCAGATATGCCTTACTTTGATTCATTCCTTGCCATCACGAGTATATGGGGACAATATCTTCAAACCAAGAAACGTATTGAGCATTGGTATATATGGATCATTGTTGATGCGATGTATATTGTGCTTTACTTACAAAAGGAACTTATGCTAACAGCTGTCTTGTACGGAGTTTTTCTTGTGATGGCAGTACAAGGTAGTATCATTTGGAAAAGGGTGTTAAGGTCTCCAACCAAAAACCTTGCGTAGTAATGCTGATGCTTGCCCGAGTGGGTCTTTCCTAATCAACTTCTCTTCATTACCAATGGTAAAGAATAATCCCTCGAGAGCTTTTTCAGTGACATATAGAGTTAAATCAGGATTGATCTTTTGCACAAATGGGATCTTATTATATGTTGTCATAACTGTGGACCAATGTTTGGTAGCATCAACTTTTTTTAATGATCCGTCTATGACGGGTCTGAAAGCATTTGCCAAAGCAGTTGTGGTCGTTCTTTGAAGGAATCGCGTTCCTGCAATGCTGTCTCCTTTTACAATTCCAATTGCATCTTGAAAGGTCATTCCACGTATGGCATCAACAAAAATTGGTAAAGCTTGCATCGCTGCATCTTCAGCTGCACGATTTAGTGATAGAACTGCTTCATCGACGGTTTTTCCCATTCCTATGCTTCTCAAAGAAGTTTCAATTTTCTTTGCTTCAGGTGGAAAAGGAATTTTAATCAACTGATTACCAAAATATCCATCAGTTTTAGAGAGTGTTTCGGTTCCTTTTGTTATACCATTTTGTAAGGCTTCCTTCAGAGCGGACACGGCTTCTTGTTCGGTAAATCCACCTTGTTGTTTATTCCCTTCAATCAATCCTTTTGCTTTGTTTTTCAATGATTCAAAGAGCTGAGCTTGTGCAATCTGGGTTGCGGATCCTAAGGCAATAAATAAGATCAAAATTGGTAGTTTGCGTACATGTTTCATGATTATTCCCTGCGTGATGATCAATTTTCGTGTAAATCTATGAATATGTATGAACATTTGAAAGGAAAGAGATTGCTTGCTCTGGATATTGGCAAGAAACGTATTGGCATTGCTGTGTGTGATATCCTTCATATCACCACAACTCCGCTACACACTATAGATCAGGGTCCGGCAGTACAACAAGAAATTCTTAACATTATCAAAAGAGAACAGATAGGCGGCGTGATCATAGGCATACCAAAAGAGGCTAAAGGTCAAACGAATTCTATTATCAAAGATATCAAGAACATGGAGAAATTTCTTCGCGCACAACTTTCCATCGATGTGTACTTGCATGATGAATCATTTAGTTCTAAAGATGCCGTCATGCATATGGTTGCTGCAGGTAGATCAAAAAAACACAGACAAGACAAAGCTGCAATAGATAGAACTGCGGCTGCAATCATCCTACGTTCTTTTCTTGATGAATACGATGTTTGACATACGCCTCCATATTGTATTTCTTTCTTGCATGTGTTTTGCTTCGCAAATCATGTGCGGACAGATGCAAAAAAATGGTAGTTCATTGTATCCAACATTGGATGACCCAAAAGAACCATTATACTCTGAACTTAGAGCTTTGCCACATGCATCACCTGATTCCATGATGATTATGGCAATGTTTAGAATTCAATATGATGCATTGATATTCGAGCGGAGCACATCCTTCCGAGGTGAATATGTGGCAATGCCCACCCTCGAGATTGAAATAAAAGACACCAATGGCATTATTCGCGGTAGGATTCAGTGGAAAGATTCTGTATTTGCGCAAACATTCGAGCAGAGCAATGATACAAAGGGATATGTATTTGGCATGCGGTCAGTGATTCTTCAAAGAAATCACCATGTGGTTACTCTTGCCTTGTTAGATAAAGGTCGTGTAATTAAGAAATTCAGGCTTCCTTCAATTGCTCTCCGTGAAATTGGACAACCCTTGTTTACTTCCGGAAATCCATTCTCAAATGTGTTTACACCGGATATTTACAATGGAAATATTCCTTTTGGATCTACACGGCAATACGCGGTTTTTCCATTATCATCATCAATCTCAGTCACATCTGCTACTCTGAACAGACAGAGAGCAAATGAAGAATATTCTCATCATGTAAAACCAATAACCTCAACTAGAACTGAATTGAGGAATAATGCCTCAATTATGCCTGAGAACTTAGAGTCATCAGCTTCTTTCCAGCCTTTTCCGCTTTTGATTAATGAAGCAAATGGTTTGCAGGTTCTCATCGTACAATTTCCTGATAATGTAATTGCACCTGGCAGATATTCACTTGTATTGCATCATGGTGAAAAAAGGGGAAAGCAAGATAGCACCCGTTTTGATTTTGCATGTCAATGGGAGGATATGCCAACAACATTGATAAGTGCTGAATATGCAAGACAGGTTATGAAATATCTTTTGACCGATGATGAGTTCGATAAATTATCCGCAAGTTCAGATCTGGATATTCGAAAGAAGATTATTGATTGGTGGAAGAAAAATGATCCTACACCAACTACAATTTATGATGAGCCAATGACAGAATATTTTAAAAGGGCTGACAGAGCATTTACAGAATTCCAAACAATTACAGAGTCTGATGGAATCATGACTCAAAGAGGAAAGATTGCATTGCTTTATGGATTCCCCAAAAAAAGAGATATGGAAATACCGTCTCAAGGTGTAAGAAAGGAGATTTGGACATATCCTTCACCAATCAATAAGAGATTCATTTTCGTGCAACAATCAGGCAAGAACTTTGTTCTGATCGCAATTGAAGATGTGTAGCAGGCCTTTGTGGTCCAAATACAAGGTCAGTCCCATTAATACCCATAAAGTAATTTCAAAAGGAATGTTTTCCATTGGCGGATCTACTACATACATTGCATATGTGAGCATCATAATGGTTGAAATAATGGGTAAACTCTTTTGCGCTTGAATACTACCGATATAAATGATGGGTATCAGATACCATACATGAACTTTCGGAGAAATGCATACGGCAATTGTCAGAATCACATACATGGAAAAGAGCACTCCATGATGTTGAACTTTCGAGAATATGGATGCTGCAATTATCGCAATTCCTCGAGTTAGTGATACTGCTTTTGGTGCAATCAGCCACCAATCATGAACCTGAAAAGCTTCAAGAATCCATCTATAGAAATACAGTGCAACACCATTGAAATAGGTGCCATTGTAAAAAGTTAGTACTGTGGTATAACCTACCAATGCTGACATATCGCCGATAAAGATACCGGAAAACCATGGCATGGCACTAATCAAGATCACTACGATGCATGATAGTATGGTAATGAATATTTGTTTTCGATTCATACCAGTTATCATGATAGGAATCAGCAAAACGATAGGATATATTTTTATCATTCCGATAACTGCACATAATCCTCCCAGAAATATTTCCCGAAACCTGATAGTTGAATCTATCGCAATGATCATGATCAAGCCAAGAAATGGCAAGAGTAATAATTCATTATGGGCTTGACCTATTCCTTCGATGGCAGTGAGAGGAATTGAGAGATACATCATGATTGGGGCAAAAGATAAACCTCTTTTATGTAATGCAAGAAACAATATCCAAAGACCGAGTCCCTCACAAAAGAAAAGTAGTGATTTCCAAATCAATATACCATGTTCTATGGAAGTAGAAATCTCGGAAGATATCCATGCTGAAATTGTCATGAATATCGTGGCAATGGGTGGATAGATATTCTGATGTGGTTTGAATGCCATCAAATCATATGCTGCATCTCTCAAATATGTCAGTGATGGGTTATCCGCTGTGATTGCATACAGATTTTCACCATGTAATGTTGCTTTGCCATAAAACAAATACCCAAATACATCATCAGAGAGCCAAGGATATATGCCGATCATGGCTATTCTTGATGTAAAAAAAACAATAGTCAATACTAAAGTTGATGCTTTTGGGGAATATAAACGGTGAAATATTATTCCGCTGAGAGCATGAATAGTGTGAAGCCAAAGGAAGCTTGACACATGTTCAGCACTACGGACTTGTGGAATCATACCGTATAAAAAAAATCCCGACACGTACACGAGAAGTGCAAGATGTCGGGCTTGAAGCATCGTAATGAGTTTATTGAACATTAAGCAATTCAACTTCGAAGATCAATGTAGAATTGGCAGGGATATCACCAACAGCTCTGGAGCCATAACCTAATTCCGGGGGTATCTCAAGAATTCTCTTTCCGCCAACCTTCATGGTTGAAACACCCAAATCCCATCCTTTGATCACCTCGCCAACACCAATGGTAAAAGTAAAAGGGGTTTTACGATCTCGGGAAGAATCAAACTGCTTGCCATTGGTCAATGTACCAACATAGTGGACTGTGACATTGCTTGCAAAACCGGGTTGAGATCCGGTTCCTTTGACCAAGTCGGTAATTTTCAAATTAGGGTACTTTCCAGGATCTTCCAGTGTGAGTGGTTCCGAAGGATTACAGGAAAATACAAAGAGGGAACAGAGTAGCAAGATTAATGATTGTAGCATTGGACACCAATAAAAAAAGCCTGCTTCAGCAAAGAAACAGGCTTATTGAACATGTAAATTTAGTCTATGAGAACTGCATTGTCCATATCAACTTCTTTTCTTGTGTCGATAATGGTTGGCTTAGTATTCTCGATTTTTTCTTGGATTGTCATCAAAGCTTTAAGCAAAGCCTCCGGACGTGGTGGACATCCTGATACATATGCATCAACTGGAATGAATTGATCAATACCTTGTACGACTGAATAACTTCTAAACATCCCACCCGAAGAGGCACATACGCCCATCGAAATGCACCATTTGGGTTCGGGCATTTGGTCCCAGATTTTTCTCACGACCCAACTCATTTTATAAGTAACAGTTCCTGCAACAATCAAAAGATCAGATTGGCGAGGGGTGAATCCGAATTTTTCAGAGCCAAATCGAGCACTGTCAAAACGGGGTCCGGCAAATGCCATCATTTCAATTGCACAGCATGATATACCCATCGGCATTGGCCATAAAGAATTTCTTTGTGCCCAGCTGATAGCTGCATCAACTGTGGTTGTCAGAAAACCATCTTTTGTCAATTGATCTATTGCCATTCCAAAGCTCCTTTTTTCAACACATAAATATATCCTGCAAAAAGCAGTACCATGAACAATGCCATGGCTACCAATCCAACCATACCTAATGCTTGAAATTGAATTGCCCAAGGATACATGAACACGATTTCAATGTCGAATAAAATAAACAACATGGCAACAAGATAAAATTTGACAGAAAATCGCTCTCTGGCACTTTTTATTGGTTCCATTCCGCATTCATACACACTCAATTTTTCTTTCGATTTATTCTTTCTGGGGCCCACGAATTCCGCAATGAGAATATTGGTCAACCCAAAGATGAAACCAACGGCTATCATCAAAAAAAGAGGGAGATATGTTTCGAACATGCTTGTATTCCGGATATTTCAATCGTTTAGGCAAAGTTAGGCATTTTTCACCTTCACAACAAAAGCAAAAAGGTGATTACGAGGAAGATGTTCTTATCTGTGAGGCAAGTTTTCCAAATACTTTGAAAATGGGGAAGATGAGAACAATTTGGAGCCATTCCACATCCAGTTTGAAGCGAATATTAGAGGCTTGGGTCAATCCATAGATTATTGTCACATAGGATAGAATACCAATGATAGTCCACATTAATGTAGATTCACCGGCAAAGAGTTGCCTATGTCGAATAAGAGCCCATATTGATGCAAAACACCCAGACAATAATATGACTTGAGGCATGATCCGTGATATAAGGATGGGGAATTCCAGCTTTCGATGTGCATATCTATCAGGAATAAGCCAGAATTCCTGTATTCTGTGTAGGCATGAATAGAAAAACCGTATTGGTGAATCATAAAAATGATTTATCACTACTGTTTTATACATTGGCTCCATTTGCACGTCATTTTTCACATTTCGGTAAGCTTCGATTACCGACCTTTCTGATGCTGAAAGCGTTGGCACCATACCCTCATACACATTCATCCACATTGGAGATTTTAGTGGAATGAATTGTCCGAAAGTCATAGCATTTCGAATGGTCCATGGAGCAAAGATCAACAAACCCGTCACGCCGAAAGCAATGATTTTTCTAATAGATGGTGGCCAAGCAAACAATAACTGAAATGCAATGATTGCTGGAAGAAGTATTGGTTGCGTCAATCCAATAATAAAGCCCAAAATCATCAATTGAGGAGGATATCGATTACGTGACCTGTGTAACTCGGCCAAATACCACCACAACATAAATAATGGTATAGTCAGAGAAGTTGTTTCAAGAACATAAGGATAATAAGCATATGCAGGATGCAAAGCGATACATAATCCTGCAAACAAGGCAAATTGATTATTAAATCGGAGTTCACAGGCCCGATTGAATGCAATGATTCCGCAAAACAGCAAAACATGTTGCATCGCTGAAGCCGCTATTTTACCTATATCTCCCATAGCTGCAAAGGGAATAAGAAACATCGGATAAACCGGTGTTTTTAATGCTGTTGCACCAAGTGATAAACTATATCCTTTAGCGGCAATCACATGTTGTGCGATATACCAATCTTCAATTGCATGTGGATGTATGGGGAGAAGGAATAGCAAACTCAGTTTTACAATGCATAGAATCCCTGAAACATATATCACCCATCGAAAAGATCGATTATTCGAAAATGAATGAAGCAAATCTTGAACAATCATCATAGTAATCCATATTTATGGTACAATGACTCTAGGTGTTCATTCACGCGTTTATAGGAATGATATCTATCTACCCATTTTCTACCATGCTCACCGATTGTTTTACAGTTATCCGGTGATTCAATTAATCGAACAAGTTGCACTTCAAGTTCTTTTGCATTATTTGCAATTACAAAAGGATTTTCAGGAAGCCATGATGCATAATCTTCAGTCATATTGGTGATGGTCGGTATGCCCATTGCCAATGACTCGATTCCTGCTTTGCCATATCCGGTCCCGCCATAAGAACCACCCACCTGGTCTATAGAAATAGTGCATTGTGATTTCACAGCAAGAACTTCTGATCGAGACATATTCTCTAACAATAAGAACTCGAAGTCATAGGTGCGTTGTAATTTCTCTATCACTGACACTATCAATTCAGTCCCTTTGTAGATTCTGTTCGTTGGAGAATGTACAATACGAATGCGAGAAAAATCCTTGTTTGGATTGGATTGTGGCAATTCATCAGGATTATATGGATAGAAGACAAATTCGAGATCTGATTTCAAGGAAAGGTGGTCAAATTCAGAGGTGATTTTCAAATCAGAAATGTCATCTATTTCCTTGATGATTCCTCTAGCTCGTAAATCGCTTCCATAATAACAGGTTACGATTGGTTTATTCATTGATTTCCATCTCTTAGCAAATCGAGAATCACGTGTGAAGTCCAATCCTCCATCAAAGTGGATGATGTCGAATGCATCCAAATCATACTGTTGAATCAATGATTTTACCATTGAAATTCTTGATTGTGTTTGCAATGAAAAATACAATCGTTCAACAATTGATTTCGGTCTCCAAAAGAGATCATCACCCTTATCTGTACCCTTTCTAATCAATGAATGATGCATACGATAGAATGTTGCTGCTTTGGATCTTGGTATTGCAAAGTGACAACAAATATCTTCTTCGAATCCCAGTGGATTATCATGAAAGGTTATAAGTCTTGAACTGTTCCCAAAATGTTCATGCATACGCTTGAAATCAATTGGGACTCCCGCGAAATTCTCAGGCGCAATATGGAGAATCGAATAACTCATTATGTATTCAATTGCTTGATGAATGTATCTCGAAAAACGCCTCTACTTCCGAAATTTTCCTTAAATCTGCCAAGGCCCCAATTTGGATCCATGTTTACAGTGAATATGCCAAAATCCAAATAAGAAAATCCTTTGATTGCCGATTCTTTCATGATTGTCGCAAATAATAAATTGACTGCTCGATATTCTTGGTAAGCTTCATCATGACTTATATAGAAAGCCAATATCACCTGTTTATTGGCTGCGAATGTGCAAACGCCGGCTATCATGATATCATCAAGATAGGCACCCCACAATGTAATGTCATCAGGAAATCTTTGAGAAAGATCAATCAATTCTTCAAGGAAATGCGTTGGTTGCACTCCATGCCGCATTCTGAGATTCTGTTTTAAGATTGAATAATAAGATGCATAATCATCTGAAGTTCTGATGACTATCCCTGATTTCAATGCTTTGTTCAAAGCCGTTCTTGCTTCTGGTCTAAATTCTTGTTCTATTGCATGAGGATTGCGAAGATCAACAATGCTTGAAATCTCTCTTTTCATATATGAGAAATCATGCTTCATAAATGCAAAGTCGATATAATTTGATAGATGCTTTGCATACAATATCGGAGGAAGCGTGATTTGAATTGCATCAAAGTTGTTTTTCTTTGCATGATCAATCAATGCCTCTGTCATCAAAAAAGCATCACGAATATTACATTGACCAGGATATACAAATCCGCCATACGATGCACCACCATGTGAATTCAGAATACGTTTTCCATTTCTTTCTTGTTCAATAGCAGGAAAGACAGAAAACAACTTTTCATTTCTTATCACATACAGCGAATGATCAATGAATCGCCCTGGCGGATGATACCCTAAAAATTCACGCAGGTGGAACATCGTGCCATTATCAGATGTTCGAACCAATGAATCCCATTGTTCATTGCTAAACAGCCCGTCAGAAAAAGGATGGATTGAAATTTCGGCATCAAATTGAAATGATTTATCCATGATTGTGATTTCTTGTCGTTAGTTGTGATGAATGGCACAAAATTAGCTCTATCATGCAAATTCACACATTTCCCCCAATATTTCATGTATCCACTCATTCTCCTGCAACAACTCATTGCTTCCAGCACGCACCTTTTTGCCAAGAATGTTACTATGCTCATACATCCTTCTACAGTTGTGTTCTTTAGGGGATGTTTTTCAGCAATTGTATATGGTCTATGGATTTTCATAGCTCGCAAACAGCTAAAAACCATTGATAGAGCTGATATTCCCTGGTTTTTCCTCTTGGGAGCACTAAATATGCCTATCAATCAACTCTTGTTCATTTGGGGAGTGAAGTATACGACACCCGCTAATGCTTCATTGGCTTATGCGCTTACTCCCGCTTTCGTACTATTGATAGCTGTCTTGTTTCTCGGTGAAAGCTTAACCAAAAAGAAGGGAATAGGAATCATTTTGGCCATGATTGGTACTTTTATTGTTCTTTTTGAACGTGGCCTTGCCTTCGGAAGCGAGCAATTTGTGGGAAATATTATGGTTCTGCTAGCAAGCATGTCTTGGGCAGTATATACTTCGTTGGGAAAGAAATATGCGATGAAATACGGTGGTGTCTTCATGACAGGGATTACCATGATTACCGGCTTGCTCTTATATCTTCCTGTGATTGTTTTGCTTCCAGTAAGCATAGATCCACTGGTATATACTGGTGGCATGTGGTTTCAACTCTTTTATTTAGGTGTGATTACCAGTGGTTTGGGATATGCACTATGGTATGTGGCATTAACAAAGATGGAAGCAAGTAAACTTGCAGTATTCAATAATATCCAGCCAGTTTTAACAACAATTATGGCGTTTTTCTTGTTTAATACGATACCCACCGAAACTTTTCTCATTGGAGCATTTGTTGCGATTTGCGGTGTTATCATCACTCAAAAGGGATAATTCGTTATTAATATTTCAAAAATGGAACTATTTTTGATAGTATTGCTATCATTCCAAAAATAAGAATTTCACATAGACTATGAAATCCACATTAATATCGGTACTTGAATCACTAACCTCAACAGATAAGGAATTGTTTCCTCAGCAAGTTGATGAATTCTTTGCCAATTCTTCGGGTGAAATTGCAGAGTCCTTGCTATCCGAATTTCATGCGGGCCTTAAATATCCATATTGGACAAGTGGATTCATTCTTAAGGATGCATGCAAGTTGATGGGAATAAATTCTTCGGTTTATGTCTTTGATGCTTTATCAATGAGCGAAACCAATGGACCCATTCGATATCCGGCAGTCATTCCATTCTGGAAACATCAAGAAGAGATCAATGACCTTGATACTGCTTCTTTGTGTATTCTGTTTGAAAAGACTCCCGATGCATTTCTCGGCGTGCTTTATCCATCGAATGAACCTCTCACTTTAACTCTACAGGATATACAGCGACTCATAAATGAGTATGCCATTATTCTCCGTAGAATGATAACTCATCATATCGAAAAAAGCATTCAACAACATAATCAAAGCATCTCAAAAGAATGTTTGGAAGCCACTGAAACTTCATCAATGATTTGTCTTCATGCAATTGCATTGGAGAATACAGAATCCGAAGAAGAATACTCACGCTTAATTAGTTCAATGTTTTCATCCACAAGAGAGCAACAATTATGGACAGCCCATCCCTTTTACAATGAATGGCGATCCATACATCATGAAGGACTTCCTCTATTAATCATTAATTCTGATTTCTCTGAATCTAGAGATGACCACACTGAAGAACAATCACAAGAACGTTCACCTGTTGAAAGAGCTTTGCAATATGTGAAGTTTGAAAAAAAAGATATTTATGTCATCGTGATTTATGCTATTCTGATAGGGTTGGTTTCTCTTGTTACACCATTGACTATCAATGCGCTTGTGACAACGATTTCGGCCGGTGTATTCACGATGCCTCTCATCGTTCTTTCTGCAATTATCTTTACAGGAATACTTGTAGCAGGTGGTGTTGGTATCGCGCAATTGTATGTTGTCGAACTTTTGCAACAGAGAATATTTGTCAATACCGCATTTGAAATCGGATATAAGTTTCCACATGCAAAACAGGAGTTGTTCAGTGCAACATATGCACCTGAATTACTCAATCGTTTTTTTGATATTGTAACACTTCAAAAAGGTATTAGAAAATTATTGATTGATGGATTAAGTGCAGTTGTAATCGGCGCCGCCGGACTTGGCTTATTGATATTCATAAGTCCTGAATTACTTGCATTAGGAGTTCTGCTGCTTGTATTTTCATTACTTCTTGTGTATGTACTCGGAAAAAATGGATTGAAGACCAGCATGGCCGAGTCCAAAAAGAAATATGATGTTGCAGCATTTCTTGAAGATATGGCCAGAAGCGTGGGATCATTCAAACTCATCGGTTCAAATGAATATATCTTCAAAAGAATTGATTCTTTGGCAACGGATTATGTTCATTATAGAAATCAGCATTTTAAAATTCTTCTGCGTCAACATTTAGGATTTACATTCATACGAGCAGCTGTCAATACTGGAGTGCTCGCTGTTGGTGGATGGTTGGTGTTTGAAAGACAAATCACTCTCGGACAATTGGTTGCAACGGAAATTGTTATCGTTACATTAATCAATTCCTTGGAAAAGCTCACCAATCAATTGGAAGTGATTTATGACACCTTGACAGCCTTTGATAAAGTATCACTCGTTACAGACATACCACTTGAGAGAAGAGGTGGCGAGAAGCTTATTGATTCAATGAGTGGTATATCCGTTCATTGCGAACATGTGTCATTTGCTTATGATACCAGGCCACTATTGCGTGATATACATTTTTCGGTTGAAGCCGGAAGTCATGTTGCATTGGTAGGTAAGAGTGGAGCAGGAAAATCAACACTTTCTCAGCTATTTCTTGGCGTGATGGAAACATCCATGGGTACAATTCTTGTCGATGATGTAGATGTGCGACGACTAGACCTGGCAAGCATAAGGAAAAATATTGGCCTTGTATTCCCGCATGATGAAATATTTGATGGAACCGTATGGGATAATATCACACTCGGCAGAGAATGGGTTACTGGAAGAGATGTTATGAAAGCTATAAGGCTTACAAGACTTGATGAAGAGTTTTTGAGATTCCCCAAAGGTTTGCATGCAAAGGTTTTGTCCCATGGAAGGAATCTCTCCACAGGACAGATACGACGATTGATGATAGCAAGGGCAATAGTTCACAAACCCAGATTATTGATTCTTGATGAAGCATTTACAGGTATTGAAGAACATATGAAATTATCTATCATTAAAGACTTGTATTCATCTGAATATAATTGGACAGTCCTCTCAATTACACATGATCCGGAAGTACTCATGTGCTCAGATTATGTGTATGTTTTGGATAATGGTATCATTGCTGAAGAAGGAACACCAGAAGAATTGTCGGCAATGGAGCAATCCGTTCTCAGTTCAATGTTCCCTGAATTGGCAATTCACATAAAAGCTCAGCAAATGTCTCATAATTCATCAGGGAGCACAAGCCGTGGATTATAGTAAAAAACAAGGTATAACAGTACCATTCAGAGAGAGTAAATCGGGCTTTATAGCATCAAATGCAATTTCAGCAGTAAGATCTCCTAATTCTTTACGCATTATGTCTTATATCATAACAGGGATATTGCTTTTGTTGTTCATTATACTTACATATGTGCCATGGGTTCAAACAGTAGCAGGAAAAGGTCAGGTAACTGCACTTGTGCCTGGGCAAAGACCTCAAAATGTCAATGCACAAATTACGGGGCGTTTGGTAAAGTGGTATGTTTTGGAAGGACAACATGTGGAGGAAGGTGATACAATAGCTGTACTTCAAGACATTGACTCAAAATTCTTGGATAGTGCATTATTGGAAAATCAAGAGGCCCAACTTTCGGCAATTGAAAGCAGAAGAAACAGCATTATGTCCCAATTGAATGCTCTACGACAACAAATATCAGCAGAATCATCCGCAAGAGATGCAAGTGTGAGATCTTCACTAGAAAGAGTTCAGCAAGCCAAGCAAAAAAGGATAGCAACGGAAGAGAGAATAAAGCAAAATACATTAGATCTATCTGTAGCAAAACAACGGTTTCAAGACAGAAAAACATTATATGAAAAGGGGCTTTTGTCACAAAGACAATTTGAAAATGCTCAATTGGAATTACAGAGAGCAGATGTTGGATATAATAGCCAAATGGCCGAGGTTGAAGCTGCACGAAGAGCTGAAAATGAAGCTTTGGAAAATGTAAAAAACAAAGAATCCGAAGGTACTTCCAAAATCGTAAAAGCCATGGCTGATGAATCCAAAGCGTTAGAAACAGTTGCATCCATAGATAATTCTTTATTCAAGGGAAGATCGGAAATGAATGCCATGTTTTCTCGAAGAAGTGCATCAGTGGTTCGTGCACCGAGCAAAGGGAAAATTGTCCGACTCTATACTATTGGAACAGGAGAAACTGTTAAACAAGGACAAAAGCTGGCCATATTGGCTCCGGAAATGAAAACCCCGGCCGTTGAATTGACCATCTCTGGGAATGATGCGCCTTTGCTTACAAAAGGACGTAAAGTTCGTGTTCAATTTGATGGATTTCCTGCTTTTATCATTCGTGGTTGGCCAGGAGCTTCCGTGGGTACTTTTGGAGGTGTTATATCCGTCATTGATGCCATCGAAGATGAATCCTTTGGTGGCCAATTTAGAATCATTGTCAAACCCGATCCTGAAGATGAACCATGGCCAACTTCAGATTATTTACGACCCGGTACACAGGCTTCCGGCTGGATGCAATTGAATGTTGTTTCACTCGGTTGGGAAATCTGGCGACAATTGAACGGTTTTCCTCCCACAGTAAATAAACCGGTTAATGCCACTTATTCGAAAGAAGTCATAGAAGCTGATTCGGAGAAAGAATGAGAACATTCTCAAACATTCTTTTTATATCGCTGATCGTATTGTGTTATTTCATCTTTCCGATGAAATCACAAACTAGAGAAAACTCAGTGATTGATACATTGACCCTTGATGAAGTTTTTGCTATCGTGAATGCAAATCATCCTAAGCTACTTGAGATAAAACTTGGAAGAAATGCCGCTGACGCCCAATTACTAAGAGCATGGTCAGGACTAGATCCTTTATTGAATGCAGAAATTGGTGGCAATAATGAACAGCAATCATATAAGTCTCAGACTTCCAATGCAACAATGGAAGTGCCTACATACTGGGGTCCTAAATTGATAGCCGGTTGGAGAAGAAATCTGGGACTCTTTGATGAAGATCTGAATACACCAATTTCAGGTGAAGTCTCATTTGGTATCATGCTACCTCTTTGGCGGAATATTCTCATCGACAAAAATCGTGCTTCAATTCTGAAGGCCGAACAGATTCCTACAATTGCGGAAGCCGAGATTTTGTCCACACGTAATGAACTGTTCCTAAAAGTATCGGAAAAATATTGGGACTGGTCAGGTTCAATTGCAAAACTTGGCATTGCTCGGGATCTACTGTCAATTGCAGAATTTCGACTTCGAGGTATTACTGAAGAGTTGATCAGTGGCGAAAAAGCTCGGATTGACAGCATTGAAATGTCGCAAGAAATACAGAGGAGAAGAGGAGCTTTCTTCAAAGCAAGAAGAGATTATGAAAAAGCAAAAATTGCTTTGTCGGTTTTTTTGTGGAATAGTGATGGTACCCCCACAAATGTTCCACAAGGAATAGTTCCTTTAGATCCTACTAATGTCTTCAGATTGGATAGTACTTCTTTTATTAGCGATAAAGCACAGGCATTTCAAAAAAGACCAGAATTGTCACGCAATTCCGCTGAGCAAAATCAGGCAGACATTGACATACGTTTTGCACGCGAACAACAAAAGCCTGAAATCTCATTAAAGCTCATGCCATATTCTACCGTTCACACGATTGATGGTTCACTTCCTGATTATAAAATTGGTTTACAGGCAGATATGCCTCTGCTATTTCGAGATGCACGTGGTCAAACCGCATTGGCTGAAATCAAACAACAAACATTGACATTCAAACGTAGTGCAATAGAAAGAGATATCTCAGCATCCGTCGACGATGCAGCATCCGAGCTGATTGCAACTTATGATCAGGCCTTGGCTGCTCGTGATGAATTATCTGCAGCTCGACAAATGGAAGCTGCTGAAAGGGAATTGTATGAGCGAGGTGAAGGAAATTTATTTACTGTAAATTTTCGAGAACGATTTACGGTTGAATCAGCTTCGCGAGAGATTGATGCGAGGGTGAATTTTAGAAAAGCCATTGCATATTATCTTTGGGCTACAGCAGGATATTAAGATGGTACAAGAGATTTCACCAATCACGGACAAAATATCAGTTTTTGCTATCAAGAATCCACTCCAAACCTCTCTTGGACGGTCGATTCTGGAACATGGAATTTCTTTGATTTCAAGGATTGGATTCGAAGAATTTACATTTAAAAAATTGGGTAATGAAATAGGTTCTCCTGAAGCATCTATTTATCGATATTTCGAAAATAAACATACATATCTTTTATACATCACCGCTTTATACTGGGGAATGATTGATGAAAAGTGTCTTCACATCATCAATTCTGAAGAACCTCAATTTCAGAAAGCACTTGCAATCATAGACCTTCTGTGTAATCCACCAAGAATCATGATTTCAAATATTACTATTGATGGTAGTATGATGTATAGAATTGTGATGAGTGAATCAGTAAAAACATTTATGACAAAACAAGTTGATAAAGATAATAGTAAGGGTGCTTTTTCAACTTTGAAATCGGTTAATCAACATTTGTCATATATCATCAGTACTGTTAATCCTATGTGTCAGTATCCGAGAGCTCTTGCATCTACAATAATTGAAATGTCGATGTTTCAGCGATATTTCTATGAACATCTGCCATCAATGACAGATATAGGAAAACAAAAATCAATGAGTGATGATTTGAAAGAGTTGATGATTGGAATGATGTATGCTGGTAAACATCAGATTGTATGATCATTGCTTTTTAAGAAATGTTTCATACGATTTCACTTCATGAGCCAATCGTTTGAATATTGCCGCAATCACTGCTGCATCGTCGATATAACCGACAAATGGAATAAAGTCAGGGGTTAAATCAGAGGGGAGAATGAAATATAATAAGCCGGCTATCAATAGAGTTTTTGATTTCCACGAAAGATCGTATTGCTTATCCTTCAACATTGAAAATGCCAATTTCACATGCTGTAATAATTCCTTAATCGTGGAATTGTTTGAATGATCAAGCTTCTTGACCTTTGCATTGACATCATGCAATACCCTATGCTCATCTTCTGGAGTGACTTTTTCGGCTGCATTGTCGATGAAGTCTTCTGTATTTAGATGCTCACCTTTCTGCATCACGTATCAAGAATCGCTAGAGTTTTCTTGAATGACTTTTTTTCTTGCCAATAATCCGTAAGGAATGATACCGCAATATCCAATTGCCAATAAAATTGGGGCAATTGTCACTGCCATTGGATTATTCCATTGATTTGGATCATCGGATATGCCCGTTGACATTAATCCATAACCTAGTGCAATCACTATGGCTCCCAGTCCCAAAATCTTGTAATTATGGGAATTTAAAGGGAATTTCCATGAAGAGGTAGGGGTAGAGGTAGTTTTTTGTTTGCCTATTGTTCTTTTATTCTTGGCTGTAGACATGATATTCTCCTAGTCAAAAGTTCTACAAAGATACAAAATCAACCATGAATTCTCATTATTAGGATGTTGAAAACTCCGGGCTATAAGGTCAATCAATTTTCTGTAAATTTACCATTCAGTTTTCCCAATAATCAATGTCCATCTACCTATGAATCAAGCCGTAAGAAGCACTGATATCCCTGGCATTCCTTTGTTCAGAAGAGGAAAGGTTCGTGATGTGTATGATTTGGGTGATGCATTGCTGATAGTCGCTACTGATAGAATATCTGCCTTTGATGTGATTATGGAGGATCCTATTCCGGGAAAAGGCAAATTATTGACTGAGCTTTCAAAGTTTTGGTTTGATAAAACTCGGCATATCATAAATAATCACATCATCAGCACAGATCCATCAGAATATCCCTCCATTCTCTCACCATATCATGCATTGCTGGAAGGAAGATCCATGTTGGTGAAGAAAACAAAGCCACTTCCAATTGAATGTGTGGTTCGAGGATATCTCGCAGGATCAGGATGGAAAGAATATCAACATTCTGGAACAATTTGCGGGATTGTGCTCCCTTCGGGATTACAACAATCTCAACAATTGTTGGAGCCGATTTTTACACCGGCCACCAAAGCTGAGGAAGGGCATGATGAAAATATTTCTTTGGAACAAGCAATCGAACTCTGTGGTAAGAGAGCATTAGAGGCAAAAGAAATATCATTGAAACTGTATGGCTTTGCACATGAATTCGCTCGAACCAGAGGAATTATTCTAGCTGACACAAAATTCGAATTCGGGGTGGACAATGATGGCTGTTTGATTCTTATTGATGAAGCATTAACTCCGGATTCATCTCGATACTGGTTGGAAGAAACGTACAGTATAGGAGGTCAGCAAGAAAATTTCGATAAACAGGTATTACGTGATTATCTTGAAACAGTGGACTGGAATAAGCAAGCTCCATCTCCACATTTGCCTAAAGAGATCATTAATTCCATTGAGGCCAAATATCAACAAGCAATTTCTATATTGACAAAGAGTTAACATAAACATGATACAACGTTATACCAGACCCGAAATGGGCTCGATTTGGGAAGATCAAAATAAATATGCGATTTGGTTGGAAATCGAGATTCTTGCTTGTGAGGCACAATCAGATCTTGGATTGATCCCCAAAGAAGATGTGAAAACCATCCGTGAAAAAGCCCGTTTCGATGTTGATGCGATTTTGGAAATCGAACAAACAACCAAGCATGATGTGATTGCATTTTTGACAAATGTAGCAGAATATGTTGGTCCGAGCTCTCGATTCATTCACATGGGAATGACCTCAAGCGATGTACTGGATACATGTCTGGCAGTTCAAATGAAACAATCCGGTGAATTGCTTTTAGCATCTCTACATACATTGAAGAATGTTTTGTCCTCAAAAGCAAAAGAGTATAAATATGCTGTTTGCGTCGGAAGAACGCACGGTATTCATGCTGAACCTACTACGTTTGGCTTAAAATGCGCCTTATGGTATGAAGAATGCAAAAGAAATATAACGCGTCTTGAGCATGCAATCAAGCATGCCGCTACCGGCAAGATCTCTGGTGCAGTTGGTACATTTGAACATCTTTCTCCTTTTGTTGAAGAATATGTATGTTCAAAATTAGGTCTTTCTCATGCTCCTGTTTCAACGCAAGTCGTACAAAGAGATCGCCATGCTGAATTTTTATCCGTGATTGCCATCATTGGATCATCACTCGAAAAAATCGCAACCGAGATACGCCATCTTCAAAGATCCGAAGTATTGGAAGCCGAAGAGTATTTTTCGAAGGGGCAAAAAGGAAGCTCTGCCATGCCACACAAGAGAAATCCTATTGTTTCCGAACGAATTTGTGGATTGGCTAGATTGTTAAGGGGTAATGCAATGGCAGCTATGGAAAACAATGCACTCTGGCATGAAAGGGATATCTCGCATAGTAGCGTTGAACGCGTGATTTGTCCTGATTCTACAATCACTCTTGATTATATGCTCCATCTTGCAATTCAACTTATGGATACATTACTCGTATACCCAGAAACGATGAAAGGGAATATAGAGAAAACATATGGTTTGGTATTTTCTCAGACCATTTTGTTGGAATTTGTCAGAAGAGGTCTCACACGTGAGGCGGCTTATGCCTTAGTGCAAAAATCAGCTATGAAAACTTGGCAAGAAAAGACATCCCTTCTTTTGAATCTTCTTGAAGACCAAGAAGTTCTTGCCATCATTCCTGAAACGGATTTGCGAGAAATATTCGGGAAGGGAACAACACTACAAAAGAGTGTTGACATAATATTCGAACGATGCGGATTATAATGAAAAAGCCCCGATGAAAATCAGGGCTTTTTTTTTAATCCATTATCTTTCTTAAGAAAGCTGGTTTTTCAACCACTGATGATTTAGGATCTCGAATGATTACCGGTTGTGAATTGGATCTAACACCATTTGGCAAATCATTAACAGAGCTAATTCTTATTGAACCCCCATTTGCTTGTCTGACGGCATTAGGATCTGTACGACGCATAAAAGCAGGCTGATTTCGTGTAATAGCCACTTGAGGTTCCTGAGCTTTTTCTTGTACGGCTTGAATCAATTGAGGAGCAGATTGCTCATCATCGATGTCGCCATAAACTTTAACAGGTTTTACATTCACTTTTTGTTGCCTTGCATCTTTTTGTGCATGCACAGGAATTGTTCTCATTGATGGCGCTGAACTAGGTGCAGCAGAGAGAGGAATTGATGTTTGCGTTGCGATATGTCTTTCAATTGTAGGCTGCGTTGTTTGGACATTGATCTGAGGAGCCGACATGGAATTCGTGACTTGATATTGACCACGCTTGAAACCAGTAGCTACTACAGTTATCATTAATTTGTCATCAAGTGATTCATCATAAACAATGCCATGAATGAGATTGACATCATTTCCGGCATTCTCTTCAATAATTGAAACGGCTTCGCCAATTTCATGCATTGTCATGCTGGAACCACCACTGATATTTACAAGCAATCCTTGAGCTCCAGTAATCGACACACCTTCTAATAAGGGTGAATTGAGTGCATTTTGAGCAGCGGCAATTGCGCGATGTTCGCCAGAAGCAATACCAATTCCCATCAATGCATCACCCATGTCCTTCATGATTGAACGTACATCGGCAAAGTCTACATTGATATAGCCATTACCAGAGATGATATCTGAAATACCTCTGGTTGCATTGTATAATACATCATCTACTTTTTGAAATGCTTCAATGAATGATGTATTTCGATCAATTATGGACAAGAGTTTTTCATTTGGGATGACAATCAATGCATCTACATATTCACGTAATTCATTGATACCCTGTTCTGCTATATTCGCTCTTTTCTTTGCTTCAAAATTGAATGGATTGGTAACAATGCCTACAACCAAAGCGCCAAGTTCACGACCTATTCTTGCAACGACGGGCGCGCCACCTGTGCCGGTACCACCACCCATTCCTGCAGTAACGAAAATCATATCGCTTCCTGACAAATACTCTCTTATGTCGTCTGCGTTTTCTTCAGCTGCTTCTTTTCCAATCTCTGGTCTACCACCTGCACCAAGACCTCTTGTTGACTCTTTGCCAATATGAAGTTTTGTTCCTGCAGAATTCTTTGAAAGTGCTTGCGCATCTGTATTGGCAGCAATGAAATCAACTCCTGTCAAACCTCGTTGAATCATGCTGTTGATGGCATTCCCACCACCGCCGCCAACTCCGATTACACGGATTTTTGCGCCGTAATTTGTTGAATCTGTATCGATAGTTATCACATTTCCCCCCGGAAAAGTGTAGGAAAATTAGTTATTGTCATATGGATATAACACACTTCAAGCATACGTTTTCGCTGCTGAATATTAATTGTGTGTGAGAAATTGCAAGGACAATATATCGGCTGCAACGATATATCATGCACCACAATATAGGGAATCAATTGGCAAATGTCAAATTAAAGTTCATCAAAAAATGTAAAAAATCTTTTGATAAATGACTGTTTCGTGGATTGTTCGGATTGTTGGATAGGAGGGGGATTTTCTTGATGTGCAGCTTGCGGTGGCGCTTTGTCGGATTGAGGAGTATCGAACCCATGAAGAAGAAGGCCCACTGAAGTTGAAAACATGGGGTGTTCGATCTCTGAACCAAAACCACCGAATTCGCCACCATTCGGAATACCTAGTTTTACTGGCATGCCGAAAATTCTTGTAGCCAAATCATCTGCGCCGTGTAAGAGTGCGCTGCCGCCTGTGAGAACAATACCGGCCGGTAATCGATGAATATACCCTGATTTTCTGAGTTCTTCGAAGCAGAGTTCGAAGATTTCTTCTAGTCTTGGGCCGATAATCCGTGCAAGTAAACTTTTATTGATTTCCATTGGATTTCGACCACCAATGCCTGGTATCATGATAGTTTGTTCATTGAGAATGCTCTCTACTGTTGCATGCCCAAAGTCACGTTTCAGTCTTTCTGCTTGATGGTGCAAAATTCCAAGGCCGGCTGATATGTCCTCGGTTACTTGATTGCCTGCAAGAGCAATGATGGAAGCATGTCTGATGACATTATCCCTGAATACGGCTATGTCTGTGGTTCCACCACCGATATCTATGAGTGCAACGCCGACCTCTTTTTCATCATTATCGAGAATTGCACTACTTGAAGCAATGGGTTCCATCACCATGTCTGTGACCCTCAAACCTGCTCTTTCAATGCATTTGTGCAAATTTTGAATGGCGGAAAGAAGTCCGGTCATCACATGAACATTTGCCTCCATGCGTACACCGCTCATGCCTATTGGGTCTGTAACACCATCTTGTCCATCTATGATATATTCTTGAGGGAGAATATGTAAAATCTGTCTATCTGCAGGGAGTTTCACATTCATTGCATCATCAATGATCCTTTGTATGTCTCCTTGCGAAATTTCTCGACTGGCATTTGGTATGGCAATAATTGATCTTGTAAGCAAAGATTGTATATGATCACCTGCAATGCCTACCACAACATCAGAAATGGAAACACCAGCTTGTTGTTCGGCCACTTCAACTGCCTTTTTGATGGCTTTAACGGTTTTATCGATATTAATCACAACTCCACGCTTCAAGCCTTCATTTACAGAAGCACCAACACCCAAGATATCTATACCGCCTTGAGCATTCCCGATTGATGCGATAAGTGCAACAACTTTTGTTGTTCCAATATCTAATACCGCTTTGAATTGACCAGTAGACATACGCATATCCTTAGAAAAGCCATCAAGAATCCTTACTTGCAAGCAAGGGTTGTTTTCCGATGACAATTTGATTTTTCCAACGAATGTCAACATAAGTTGGATGACCCTGTTTGGTTGCCGAATGCAACATGTAGAGTCGTAACTTTTCAAGTTTTCTTTCTATGTTTTCAGGAGAACCGAATTTTATCTGCGTCTCACCATCGGTGGTTATAAATGTATATTCATTTGTTTGTTTATTGATATCGATTTCGGAC
>SXZI01000114.1 GCA_005788035.1 Bacteroidota bacterium | reverse complement strand
GTTGCCGGAGGAACGATGAACAAAGCAACAACGAGAATCGCGCCAACTGAATCAAATGCAGCAACAGTAATGAATGACACACATGCCATCAAAAGATAATGCCAGAATCCTGTATGTATTCCGATTGATTGTGCATGCTCCGGATCAAATGATGATGCCAATAATTGTCTATAACCAAGGAAGAATGTCGTAATGGTAAGGAGCAATACTCCACCCATCATCAATACAGCGTAGGGTATCTCAAAACCGGCAATGTTCACCATATCCAGAGGAACATAAGCTATCTCTCCATAGAGAACGCAATCGGGGTCTATATCTACATTATCCGCAAAAGCAGTAATCATGATAACGCCAATGGCAAATAACATGGTGAATGTGATGCCGATTGAAGCATCGGATTGTATGCGCCCTTTGCGATGAAGGAATTCAATAAGGAATGTGGTAAGCAAACCAACGGAAGCAGCACCGATCAAGACCGGCAATCCTGTTCTTGATCCTGTTATCAAGAATGCAGCCACGATTCCGGGGAGTATGGCATGGGAAATCGCATCGCTGATCATGGATGTATTTCGGACTATAAGAAATGATCCCGCCAATGCGCATGCTATGGCAGTGAGGCAACCTGTTAATATGATCCAAAAGACTTCCACGGAATATCCTGAAATTATACCCGCAAAATAGTGAAAAATGACCGTTCATTAGGGTACATGCAGGGAAGTTTCCGCGAGTTTTCAAGGACATCAAAAAATGAGCATTTTTGTATATCAATTTAGGCAACCGAATCTCATGAAAGAATTGCAGAATTATATCGCCGGGTCATGGCAACAACCCATCAAGAATCAATGGCTGGATAATCCGGAACCTGCCACCGGAAAAGTATATTCACGACTTCCGGATTCAACTGCGGAAGATGTACAAATTGCGGTTGATGCCGCCAAAAAGGCATTCCCTATTTGGTCATCAATGTCAGCCGAAGAACGTTCACGAATCATGATGGCCATAGCCAATGAAATGAAGCAATCATTTGATTCACTTGCTGAAGCTGAATCCAAAGATCAGGGCAAACCCCTTCATTTGAGCAAAGTGATGGATATTCCGAGAGCGATTCAGAACATTGAATTTTTTGCAACTGAAATTCTCCATATGTCTTCGGAATCTCATGGAACAACAGGTGTATTGAATTACACGGTGCATGCTCCGATTGGCATAGTTGGTTGTATTTCTCCTTGGAATTTACCCTTGTACTTATTTACGTGGAAAATAGCGCCTGCATTGGCAACAGGAAACTGCGTGATTGCAAAACCACCCGAGCTCACTCCGCTCACCGCGACAATGTTCGCCGAAATATGCATGAAGGCGGGTTTGCCTGCAGGGGTGCTGAATATACTTCATGGTAGTGGAAAGCATGCTGGTTCTGCAATTGTGGAGCATCCTGATATACGTGCTATTTCATTCACGGGTGGAACGGTCACCGGCGCACAAATTGCTTCGAAGGCTGCGCCTATGTTCAAAAAATTGTCACTTGAACTCGGAGGAAAAAATCCGTCAATCATTTTTGCGGACTGCGATCTCCAAGAAACCGTGCAACAAGCAGTGAGGTCTGCATTCACCAATCAAGGCGAGATATGTTTATGCGGATCAAGAATTCTTATTGAAGATTCCATCTATGAATCATTTCGTGATGCATTTATTCAAAAAGTGAAACAGTTAAAAGTAGGAGATCCATTTGAAGACGGCATACAAGTTGGAGCTTTGGTTTCGAAGTCACATTGGGAGAAAGTACTGTCATATATTCAATTGGCAAAAGAAGAAGGTGGAACGATTCTCTGCGGTGGTTCGCCTGTACATCCTCAAGGAAGATGTGAAGATGGATGGTTTATTGAGCCAACGGTTATAGAAGGTTTGGGTAATGAATGCAGAACAAATCAGGAAGAGATATTCGGACCGGTTGTCACGTTACAACGATTCTCTTCTGAGGAGCAAGCAATAGCACTTGCAAATGGGACCAAGTATGGATTGGCTGCCAATGTTTGGACGCAGCATTTGGCAAAAGCGCATCGCATTGCGAATGCTTTGGATTTTGGCATCGTATGGATCAACTGTTGGCTTGTGCGTGATTTGCGCACGCCATTTGGAGGAATGAAGGATTCAGGTGTTGGAAGAGAGGGAGGATTTGAAGCTTTGCGATTTTTCACGGAAACAAAAAATGTCTGCGTGAAATTCTGATCATTGTGTTCGCACGCTAAACAATAACCATGTCGAAAAACCAAGCGTCAATACATAGAGCATTGGTTTTACAAGTGAATCGAAAGCATTCCAACTATCATTTGGTACCGTGGCAGTACAAAATGTATAACCGGGTTGTTGAACCATGTGTATCTCATTCATGGCTATGGTATCTGAAAGGGAAATCAGAGGTATTGATACAATGCGTGATTGACCTTGCTCATCAATGCGTATAGTTGCTGACATTCCGCATGATCTCACCAGCATTTCTTGTTGATCAGTCAATGCATAAATCGTTCTCATTTCTGTTGGGGTGACGGTTAATGTATGTTCTGCATCAGAACTCCACGTGATTCCTGTTAATCGACTCATCATTTCATTGCGTATAAATTCTTTTTCATCATTTCCCCCGATGATATTCAATTCATACTTCGTTGATGTAATTTCTTTTTTCAGTGAATGTGAAAGCTTTTCGATGATTTGCCTGAACATCATTGCATTTGTGGGACGTGTCTGAGCAAATGTCATGCATGATATGCTCAGCATCAATATGACTGACAACAGCATTGCGCCAAGCCTTTTCATGATGAATCAACCCTTTCTCTGAGTTATCTGTTGCTTCAATAGTTTGATATCGTGTATAAGTGCATCTTCATGTTCAAATAATGAGGGACGCAAACGTATGGGGCGTCTTCTGCCATGTAATCCTATTTTTATTGCACTCAGAGTATTGACACGAAATCGTTTGTCTTTTACGAGTATAATGGAGCGTATATCTTTTAGTTCAAAAGTTCGACTTCGATATCTGTTTTGAAATGTAATAAAGTCTTTGCCTATGAGTATCACCCTTCGAGCATGCTGATTTATGATCAGGGAGAGGGAAGAAATTAGCACAAAACAAGCCAGGAGGATTACTATTGGATCAGTCAATGTGATTGACAATGTTTTTTCATCAATCGTACCTTTGAGCACGGCATATACCATTAATGCTGCCCCGTACATGGCGAGAGATTTCCAATAGAAATCAACTTTATAGCGATATGCATGATCCAAGGTGTTTTCCATGCCGAATCTCCGAATTCAATCATTCTTGTTTGAATATTTTAGGATAAAGGCATATTCTAATGCCAATTCCTTTAGATAATCAAATCTACCTGAGGCACCAAAATGCCCGGCTGTAAATTTTGTATACAGCAAAATAGTAGAATTTCCCGTGTTATGGTCACGCAATTTGGCAATCCACTTTGCTGGTTCCCAATATGAGACCCTTTGATCATGATATCCGGCAATCGCAAGTATATGAGGATAGTCCTGATGAGCAATATTGTCATAGGGTGAATAAGTGAGCATATATTCAAAATCTTCACGAACATTGGGGTTTCCCCATTCCTCGTATTCTGCCACAGTCAATGGAAGTGATGCATCCAGCATGGTATTCATCAAATCAACGAATGGTACACTTGCAATGATCGTATGAAATAAGTCGGGACGCATATTTGCTATTGCGCCCATGAGTAATCCTCCGGCACTGCCTCCTTGCACTGATAAGCGCTCTTTGGCAGTGAAGCCATTCGATATCAGATACTCCGCACATGCAATGAAATCACTGAACGTATTGATTTTCTTTTGAAGTTTGCCATCCAAATACCATTGCTCACCCATATCTGAACCACCACGTATATGTGCGCGAGCACATACAAATCCACGATTAAGCAGACTAACGAGTGATGAAGAAAATGCTGTGGGCATGGAAAATCCATATGATCCATAACCAACCATGAAGGCCGGAGCAGATCCATCCAATTGAATGTCCTTTTTACGGATGATGGTGAGCGGTACATGAACGCCATCACTCGCTATAGCAAAATGGCGTTCTACGATATAATCATTCGGTTGAAAACCGCCGGGGATTTCATCCTGCTTTACTATCGTCAATTTGCGTGTTTGCAAATCATAGTCATACACCGTTGGCGGACAAATTGGCGAACTATAATAAAAACGAAATATATTGGAATCGCTCATTGGGTTCTTACCGGGCGTTATATCATAGACCGGGTCAGGAAATGACATCATATGATCTTCGCCATTGAAGCAATGAATATGAACATGCTCCAAACCACCTTTTCTTTCACCGATGACCAAGCGATCAGAATATGATACAATCCATTCCAATTTTGTGTCATCACGATGAGGCAATACCTCATTCCATTCATTGGGTTGATCTACTTGAGCAGTTGATAATGAGAAATTGACTCCGGCTCGATTGCTAAGCACGTAGAGCTTGTGCCCATGTGATGTGACATGGTACTCATGTCCATGTTCTCTTCCTGCAATGGAGCGAGGTGAGGAAGAATTATCTTCAGCAGAAAATATCCAACATTCCGATGTTGTTTTACTTTCCGACTCAATGAAGAAGTTTTTTCCATCTCGAGATTTATCTATACCCAAAAAGAATGCTTCATCAGGTTCATGAAGAAGAATCACATCTTCGGATTGCGATTGACCGAGTACATGCTTTGCGATTTTGTATGCACGACGAGTTTCATCCAGAATCATATACAGAAACGTTGAAGAGTCAGCATACCATTCGATGGCAGTGTCGGCCTCCTGAAGTGAATCATGTAAGACGCTTCCTGTTTCAAGGTCCTTTACATGAACAGTGAAGTGTTCAGATCCATTCAAATCAATGGTATATGCCAAGAAACGATGATTTGGACTTACTCGTAATGTACCCAAAACAAAATATGGATGTCCTTCTGCCAAGGCATTCGCATCTAGTATGATCTGCTCCTCATTTCCGCCCAATGGTTTTCTACAATAGATTCTATATTGCTTATTGGCTTCGGTGCGATAATAATACTCAAACTGGTCAATGATTTCTGAAGCTGATATATCTGCTTCTTTGATACGACCTTTCATTTCTTGATATAATTCTTCTTGAAGAGTGATCGTATCTGAAAGTGTCTCATTCACATAATCATTCTCCGCATGGAGAAATGAAAGGACTTCATCGGTATCTTTTTCGCGCATCCAATGATATGGGTCTTGGAGAGCATAGCCATGCATGATCGTGACATGGTCTGATTTTCTTGGTATGGTCATGATTTATTGCTTTGTCAAAAGTTCTTTTAGGAATGTTCTTTGTTTTTCGGTTGCTGCTTCATCCGCACGAATGATGCTGCGATCCAATTTCTTTGTTGATTTGGGTTTTGCCTTAAGAGTGATGATGTCATCACCTCTTTTCACTTTTAGGGTGATTTCAGATTCACTGTCGGGATCATTGATTTCCGCTGCTATGTCCAATTCTTCATTTGCTTGATCTACTCGTATCTCATTTACTTCAATGACGGTATCACCTTGTTTTGCTCCGAGTGCATTGTCATCTTTACGCACATTGAGAATCAAGTTAGATCCATCCATGCGGGCTCTTACACCGGAGAATGAAAACCCTTGTACAGAATCTTCTTCAAAGTATTTCCAGCCAATCTTTGCAAACATTTCC
>SXZI01000113.1 GCA_005788035.1 Bacteroidota bacterium | reverse complement strand
GGTATAGGAAGAGCATTCGGTGAAACCATGATTGCATTGATGGCAACAGGAAATGCTGCTCTTCTGTCATGGAATGTCTTTCATCCTGTTAGAACACTCGCAGCTACAATAGGATCAGAAACAGGAGAAGTACAATGGGGTTCACTCCATTACAATATTTTGTTCTTCCTTGGCATTCTCTTGTTTATTGTGAGTTTCTCTATCAATGCCATAACTGAGCTCTTTGTGAAGAAATATCTCACCAAAAAATTCCAAGGTGCTTGATGAATGCCGATGTCATTGCTCGAAAAACCATAAAACGCACTAAATCAGAGTATCTGGCTTTAGGCTTGCCGGCTTTTTCAGCTTTCGTGCTTGTCGGACTTATCATTCTATTGCTTGCTCACTTCATATGGCATGGCATGCCTGGTTTGACATGGGAATTTCTTACCCAATCACCAAGAAACAATAATACCGAAGGTGGTATATTTCCAGCCATTTACGGGACTGTTATTTTGGTTTTCATGATGTCATTGCTTGGCGTTCCAATTGGTACTGCTACAGCAGTCTATCTAAGCGAATATGCCAGACAGTCATCCTTTTTTGCTCGATCCGTTCGATTTGGGGTCAATACATTGGCGGGGGTGCCTTCAATTGTCTTTGGTTTGTTTGGAGTTGGTTTCTTCATGCAATTCATTGGAAAGGGAATTGACACTGCATCAGGTAGCGATATTTGGAGTAAACCTTCACTAATATGGTCTGCAGCAACATTGTCAGTTCTTACCTTACCTGTTGTGATTGTATCCGTGGAAGAAGCTCTACGAACCGTACCTCAGGAATTACGTGCAGCGAGTTTGGCATTGGGTGCAACAAAGTGGCAAACAATCTGGAAAGTGGTATTACCCAATTCAATGACAGGAATTCTGACCGGTTCAATTCTCGCAATAGGAAGAGGTGCCGGTGAAGTTGCTCCGGTTATCTTTGTAGGAGCTGTATATTCATTGCCTGAACTTCCAAGTTCTTTGACCGATCAATTCATGCATATGGGTTATCATATTTATGTCTTGGCAACACAGTCGCCAAATGCTGCCGAGGCATTACCACTGCAATATGCATCAACATTGGTGTTATTACTCTTGGCATTTAGTTTAAATCTTACGGCGGGTCTCATACGCATGAGAATCCGAAAACAACAATCTTGATATTGAGAACAAACCATCATGGCAAAAGACTCAGTTAAAATAAAAATCAGAAATTTCAATGTGCTTTATGGTGAAAAACAAGCATTGAATGATATCACATTGGATGTTCAAATCAATAAAGTTACAGCCTTTATTGGTCCATCCGGTTGTGGAAAATCAACATTGCTACGCTCCATCAATCGCATGAATGATCTCATAGATACATTTTCAGCAAATGGAAAACTCACCATTGATGAAACCGATGTCTATGATCCTGATATTGATGTTGTTGAATTGAGAAAAAAAGTGGGGATGGTATTTCAAAAATCGATACCATTTCCCAAATCCATATATGAGAATGTCGCATATGGATTGCGATTGAATCAAGCACCACCAACTACTGAAGTTGATGACATTGTTGAAAACAGTTTAAAGAAAGCAGCTTTGTGGGATGAAGTCAAAGATCGTCTTCATGACTCAGCAACCGGTTTATCAGGAGGTCAGCAACAACGTTTGTGCATAGCACGTGCAGTGGCTGTAAATCCTGAAATTTTGCTCATGGATGAACCATGTTCAGCATTGGATCCAATATCAACTGCAAAAATTGAAGAATTGATTGAAGAATTAAAGGACTCATATACCATTGTCATTGTCACCCATAATATGCAGCAGGCTGCAAGAGTAAGTGATAGCACGGGTTTCTTTTACATGGGTGATTTGATCGAATTCGATAAGACAAGAACATTGTTCACTAGTCCATCCAAGAAAGAAACCGAAGATTATATCACCGGAAGATTCGGTTGATATTTGTCGTAGATTTGCATTAGCAAAAAGAGGAGCATCAATATGCATAGATCATTTGAAGATGATTTGGATAAATTGAGAACAAGGCTCATCCGTATGGGAAGTCTTGTCGAAGAACAAGTAGAACTTGCATTTAAAGCATTGCTTGAATGTAATGAAGGACTTGCAAAGCTTGTTATTGAAAGAGATGACAAAGTAGATAAACTCGATATTAAAATCGACAAACAATGTCAGCGTATTTTTGCTTTACAACAACCCGTTGCAAGCGATCTACGATTACTTCTTGCTTCAATCAAGATCAACAATGAATTGGAGCGTATAGGGGATATGGCCACTAATATCTCATATCCGGTCATTCATGACCCCGGAGTGTGCATTTTGGTAAAGGAGTTTGGCTTTGATAAAATCACGTCAGCTGCATATACTATGGTGAAGGCATCACTTGATGCATTTGTCAATAATGATGCGGATCTAGCCAAGCATGTACTTCCTACTGATTCCACTGTTGATGGTTTGGAACGACAATTCAAATCCGATATCATCGCTCTCATGCGAGAAAAACCTGAAATTATTCCGCAGGGAGTTGAATTGATTTCCATTCTCAGTAATATCGAAAGAATGGCTGATCATGCCACAAATATTGCAGAAAATGTCATTTTTCTCTTTGAAGCCAAGATGGTTCGCCATAGACATTTGGAAGAAGACCCTCTTGCCGGCGATGATCAGGGCTAAATCAGTATCATTCATCCCCATGACCAATGATTGATTTTGTATCTTTGCACTCAAAATTTGGGTACTACAGTGCAAAGAACCAAAGCTATCATACTAGCCGGAGGAAATGGAACTAGACTCTATCCATTGACCTCCATCATCAGCAAACAATTGCAACCAGTCTATGATAAGCCAATGATTTATTATCCATTGGCTACATTGATGCTATCTGGCATACAAGATGTCTTAATCATAACAACCCCGCATGATGCACCTCATTTCAGATCATTGCTTGGCAATGGATCACAATGGGGTATTTCTATTTCTTATGCAGAACAATCAGCACCAAAAGGAATAGCCGAAGCATTTATCTATGGTAAAGAATTCATTGGTTCAGATCAAGTATGTCTCATCTTGGGAGATAACCTTTTTTATGGAAAATTAGATTTCTTACGAAATGCCATTAATTCCAATAAGGGTGCGACCATTTTCGGATATC
>SXZI01000112.1 GCA_005788035.1 Bacteroidota bacterium | reverse complement strand
GCCACAGCATATCAATGGTATTCGGAGAAGGGGGAAATCAGTGGAGCGCGCAATCAATGGTATCGACCGGATACATCCGGTTTCTATCGCGTTCGTATTTGGAACATCGAAGAATGTACAAATATGTCCGATCCATTCTCTTATATCCGAGTCACGACTGTGCCAGAGGAGCATGAAGGAATATCAAGGATATTGCAGCATCCCATCATAGCCGGCGAATTACGTATCGAGCATCCATATCGCAAACCTGTCATTGCTATCGTGAATATTTTGGGGATGACGGTCTTGTCAGAAGTTGCCGATTCACCCATACATGTAATGTCTGTTCACCAATTACCATCCGGTTTCTATTCCATACTTATTGGCAATGAGATTCTGCCATTGATTATCGCTAATTGATGTCATATAAGCATTGAAAAGAACATCTTGCTTTTCAAAACCATCTTCTTTTTTATAAATAGGGCAAAATCACGATATAAATTGACGAAAACTCAGTAGTGATTCAGTATTGAACCAGCTCTGTGAGCTCATAAATTTGCCATTGGATAGAATTGCGGCATTTGCAATAATGCCGGGGTGGAATTCAGCATCAGAGGTCACATGGTGAAAAAGAAAGCACAAAGTGCAAGACTGGGAAAGAATGCAAGAAAGAGTTTGGAAGGGACTCGCAAAAATCCTAAGGACACATCATTTTCTTCGATTCAATCGGAATTGATGAGCAAGACCTTGGAGTTGATTCAACTCAAAGATATTATGGGGCAGGCCTATAAACAATTGCAGGCTCTAAATAAAGATTTGGATCGAACCGATCATAAGCTCACGCTCAAAGAAGTGATGAGAACATTGCAGGTGGATGGACCTAAAAAAAGGGATTGGGAGGTATTTCATTCACAATTGCGCATGTATAATGAGCCATTCATGGAGGCATTATGCAAGAAATTCCCATTGCTTTCTCATCAGGAGATTCGCATAGCATCGTTACTCAAAGCGGGAATGACCACAAAAGAAATAGCTGAATTATTTGCGATTCAGGTGAGGACTGTGGAGAATCACAGATTTAGCATTCGCAAAAAGATGCGCATAGACACCGAAAGGGATTTGGTGTCTGAATTACAAAATATTGCATAATCCCAACGAAATCCTTTGTCAAAGAAAAAAAACCGGTAGATTTGCATCATTAATTTGACATAGGCGTCAAGTTTGTCTTTACAAAGAAGGAATCAGGTGCAAATCCTGAGCTGTCGTGCAACTGTGAATCCTCCGTGGATCAGCCAGATACTTCGCTTGAACGCCAATGCATAGCACTCACGAGAAAGTGCGGGCATCAATGGTACGGCTACGTTCCTTGCCTCACGTTCTCCTATCCTATAAGGTGTTCGTACCATGAAGTCACAGATGCATACTCGTTTATTCTTCCTGACAGCACTCATCCTTTTGGCCGCATTCGGCAGAATCATTCCACATCCATATAATATGTCTCCCATTGCAGCGATGGGCTTGCTTGGCTCCGCATATTTTTCTCGAAAGTGGATGGCATTCGCAATTCCGTTTTTGGGGACATGGTTGAGCGATCTCTTCATCAACAATGTCGTGTATGCAAATCTCTTCACAGAATTCACTTGGTTTTATGCCGGTTCAGAATGGATTTATGGCAGCTATGCGCTCATCATCATGATGGGTATGTTTTTGTTCTCTACTGTTTCCATTTCACGGATAATGTCCGGAAGCATCTTGGCAACTACCATTTTCTTCCTGACAACAAATTTTGGTGCATGGCTTGGCAATACACTGTATCCGCAGAGTATTGAAGGATTGATGATGAGTTATGCTGCGGGCTTGCCATTCTTGCAAGGAAGTTTTTTTGGTGATCTCTTTTATTCAGGCATTCTCTTCGGTGGATTTGCATTGGCAGGCAAGCAATTGAATTTCCCAATTGCAATCAAAGAACAAGCATGATGATTATCATATGCATCATTGCCATAATGATTGGCAATGTGGAGATCCATGCTCAATTTCCTGATCGTGTAGGCATGCCAGACTGTGACGCGATCTCTGCTGATCAACCCGGCTTGGTTTGGGGTGTATCATGCATGATGACTCCGGGATATCTTTCCATTGCAGATCCCGCACAAGGTACGGTATCAGGTGATGATGCATCATTTGCTATTGGCCCTGCAGACAAAGCGGTGATAAGTTTGGGAGATGGGGGATCTGCCATCATCACATTTCAAAGACCCATCACAGACGGACCCGGCGCAGATTTTGCAGTTTTTGAAAATGCATTTGATGATTATTTTCTTGAATTTGCATTTGTTGAAGTAAGTAGTGATGGCAAACATTTTGTGCGTTTTCCGTCAACATCACTTACGCAAGCCAAGCAACAGATCGGACCTTTCATGCGCATTCCCGATGTGCGTGCGCTTCACAATCTTGCAGGAAAATACAGAGCCGGTTATGGGACGCCATTTGATCTTTCGGAATTGAAAGACAGTATCGGAATACATTTGCAATCCATCACGCATGTTCGTGTGATTGATGTTGTTGGATCGATAGACAAACAATTTGCACGCTATGATGGAAAGGGGAATATCATTAATGATCCATGGCCAACACCATTTTCTTCTTGTGGATTTGATCTTGATGGTATTGCTGTGATCAATGAACAAAACATTATTGGTGACCAACTGAGTTTTGCACCCAATCCTGTATATGCAGGACATAATGGCGGAATGGTTCGCGTGCTTGAAGGAGCCCAAGAATTGTCGGTATATTCCATGCAGGGGGAGTATATTCGTGAGGGAATCGATGGGAATATACAATCTGCAGGATTGCCAGGTGGAGTCTATATTGTCAAGGGTATTCAAAATGGACAGCTGCGTTCAGGCATGCTCATGATCATGCCATAATCATTTTTTCTTTAGAGCTTTTTCCAAGTCCCCGCCGAATGTTTTGATCATTGTACGAAGCACATCATAATCTTTGTCTGTTGTTGGTGCAAGACCTTCTATGCTATACGTTGCATATAATGTTTCGCGTCCGGCAGGAGTCGATTGAAAGTCAAGCAAAGCCTGAATCAATTCTTTCTTCATGTCATCTGGAAAATCAGACCGAAACACGAATGGATCATTCGGTATGCTTTCCGTGAATCCGATGATTTTCACTTTCGAAAAGATATCCGGATATTGTTTCACCACGCGTGCTCTTGCATCAAGAATCTCGCCTGTTTTTTTATCGGGTGGAGAATAGTAGGTTGCGCCTGCATCAACTTGAGATTGATAGACCATTGTCACCACATTGTCATGCCTCATTGCGAACACTTCTTCCGCAGGCATGATATTTTCTTTATCCAAAAGAGCTTTCGGAAGAATATATCCTGAAGTTGACGCTGCATCAACGAATGCGATTTTCTTTCCGCGAAGATCTTGAATAGAATTAATGCCGCTATTTGCTCCGGCGATGAATTGTCCGCGATAGGTTGTTTCGCCGTCTCTTCGAATCACTTTCAATTCAGCTTTCACTCCATACTTTTGATGAGCCAGAATATAGCTGAACGTATTCATGGCGGCAATGTCTGCTTTTCCGCTTCCGAATGCTTCTACCACTGCAATAAAGCTGGTCGGGAATGTGGCAACCACATGATAGCCTGTTTTTGCTTCCAGATATGCGACCAAGCTATCGGCACTATTGCTCAATTTTTGGGCATCCACTGATGGAGTGAGTAAAATGCGAATAGGATTTCCTTTACTCCCGATTTCATTGGATTCCAACATCGGTTTGAAGCTAAGGTAGAGTAAGACTGAAAGTATCAGTGAAAGATAGAAGAGTCCGATTTTCATGGTATTTGCACGGTTTTGGCTATCCCATGCCATTTTGGTAATTTTGGGTCTGTTTTAATAAGAACAATTTAGTGGTTCAGCGAAGAATCACGAAACAATTTTATCACCCGGTAGACCATCATGAACATCCACGAATATCAAGCAAAGGAATTATTGCGTAGGTACAATGTACCCGTATTGAAAGGCAAACCCGTTTTTTCCGCTGATGAAGCATGGAATATCACCAAAACAGAATTCATTGATAATGGCATCAATGTTGTTGTGTTGAAATCTCAAATTCATGCAGGGGGTCGTGGAAAAGGAATCGTTCATGATACCGGCACGAAAGAAGTGGTTGAATTATATGGCAAGCCGGTACGTGGTGTAACGGTTATCCATGATGGTGATATTGCAGGCAAAGCAAAAGAATATGCTCAAGCAACAATAGATAATACTCTTGTGACCATACAGACAGGTGAATCAGGAAAAGTGGTGCGTCGCATGTTCATTGAGGAAGGTTGCAATATTGCTCATGAATATTATTGCAGCATACTTCTTGACCGTGATACATCACGCAATATCATCATGGTATCAACTGAAGGTGGAATGGACATCGAAGAAGTTGCTGAACATTCACCTGAGAAAATTTTAAAAGAATATGTTGATCCATGTATTGGTTTTCAACAATTCCAAGCACGCCGTTTGGCATTTGGTTTGGGCTTGAGTGGCCAAGCATTCAAGAGTTTTGTTTCATTCATCGATACATTGTATCGTGCCTATGAAGACATGGATTGCAGTATGCTCGAAATCAATCCACTTGTCGTAACCAATGATGGAGCATTCATTGCATTGGATGCAAAAGTCAATTTTGATGACAATGCACTATATCGTCATGCAGACTATTTGGATTTACGTGATATCGAAGAAGAAGATCCGCTTGAAGTTGAAGCATCAAAATTCAATTTGAATTATATCAAACTTGATGGTAATGTAGGTTGCATGGTAAATGGCGCAGGATTGGCAATGGCCACAATGGATATCATTCAATTGGCAGGTGGCAAACCGGCGAATTTCTTGGATGTCGGGGGTGGAGCAAATGTTGAGCGCATCGCGAATGCATTTCGCATAATGACAAATGACCCCGCAGTAGAATGCGTGCTCATTAATATCTTCGGTGGAATCGTTCGCTGCGATCGCGTTGCGAATGGTATTGTTCAAGCACTTCAACAAGTTTCCGTTTCAACTCCGGTGATCGTTCGCCTTGAAGGAACCAATGCAATCGAAGCTGGAGAAATTCTCAAAAACTCCGGCATGGAATTCTTGGTTGCAACCACATTGGAAGATGCCGCAAACAAAGTGACTCAAGCATTGACCCATTGATAGAGTATATCCTGACCTAAAATGAGCACAATCCAAAAGATTGTGCTTTTTTTTTGACAATATCCTTCATTCCCCACATGTAGAGGGGTGGCACGTGAAGCGTGACGGGGTGCGCTTTCTTCATTCCCCTCGTGGAGAGGGGTGGTACGCGAAGCATGGCGGGGTGCGCTTTCTTCATTCCCCTCGTGGAGAGGGGTGGCACGCGAAGCGTGACGGGGTGAGAGGTTCAGTCATTCTGCTCTTGAAGGGAAGAGCTTCTTCGGCTCTGTTCGTTGTGTAATCCACCCTGTTTTATTCATCCACATTGTATCATTGTGTTATGGGGGTTTTGTGGGATATTCGCCGTATTTTCATGGAGAAGAAATCAATAGTGTTTTTTGATCAAAACATGACCATTTTCCTATTGTTTAACCATTTTTTTTGTCGTATTATGCATGTTAATTAGCACATATTGTTTCCTACCGAACATCTGCTATTTACAAAGCGCGTACGGTTCAGACCATAATGTGATGAAATGTCAATAAACCTGTCATTTCAGAAATCCCAGAACATAGTTAACTCAATCATACATTTTCAAAGGACAAAGCACACATGACTATTGCTTCCATGTGGAGATTATTCTCTTTATTGCTTTTTGTTTCTGCTTCTTTTTCATTGAATGCTCAGGTGACTGATTATAATGAGAACAGAGGAAGCGGAGACGTCAGTGACGGGACCGATTATTTTATTGCGATCCCGGCATGCCAAAAATATCCAGCTGATTTATTATCGGGTGGTCAAAGCGCTTATGAATTATGGCTTTCCTCAAAAGTCAATACAACAGTCACGCTGAAAGCCCAAGGCATTGGATATGAAACAACGATTGCGCTCACGGCGAACACCGTGAAGATCGTGAATCTTCCAAGTGAATTGGTCAATGATGAAAGTGAAATAGCTCGTCCTCATGGTGTGAGACTATTTGCTTCGGATCCATTTTCCGTTACGGTAGCAAACAATTGGCGTTCATCGGGCGCTGTGTATAAGGCATTGCCCGTTGAATTGTGGGGCAAATCATATCGCACGCTCAATAATTTTCAGGATCGTGATGATGCGATGCATCCGGGGCAAATCATGATCATGGCTGCATATGATGATACAAAAGTGACAATCAAGCCGAAAGCTCGTACAGAAAAAGGTATCAACTCTGTTATGTTGAACAAGGGTGAAGTTTTTCTTGTACTTGCAGAAATCGACTCATTGTATCATCACAACTCAAAGGGTGATTTAACCGGATCTTTGGTTGAAGCAAATAAGCCAATTGGTGTTGTAAGTGGACATGCCAAAGGTGCATATCCTCGATTTGAAGAAACATTCCACGGCATTAGAACAGACATGTTGCGTAATGCATATGTTGAAATGCTTATGCCTACTACAGCTTCAGGAACAGAATTTATGTCTGCACCTCGCAAGCTCACACCAAACAGAAAATTCACCGGTCCTCAAGAAGAAGGAGAATTGATTCGCTTTGTCGCAACCGAAGATGGCACGATCGTGAGCCAGATGCGTCAAGATGGCACGGGTATGAAGCAACTCAATGTACCCCTCAAAGCCGGCGAATTTTTTGAAATTCAAAGTATGACAGAACCCGGATATTACAAATCCAATAAGCCAATTGTGGTTGGGCAATACATGAAGGCATGGCTGCAACATTTTTATGAGGCAGACAAAGGCGAAAGTCCGCTTGGTCACGTGTTCGCGGGTAATGGTGAACTCACTACATTAACGCCACTTCATGCATGGCCATCAAGCGCAGTGTTTTATTCTCCTACAGAAAACAACAACTATGTATATGTGACTTTCCGTACGGAAGATCTTGAAAAATTAAGTATCGATGGAAAATTGTTCCAATCTTTCTTTGGTTCTTCGATCAAAGAATATAAAGGAACACCATATAGCTTTGCAAACAAGGAAGTTGGGATAGGATCGCATATTATCGAAGGTGCTCAATTTGCAGCTTATTCTTATGGACACTGGGATGATCCAACCGGACAATTCAAAAATTATGCATATGCATATCCGGTTGCAGTCAATGCTTCCATGCCTTGTGAAGATTCAGTACTGATTTCAGGTGATCCAAAATGCGGCATCATCAATGGTATTGCCAATGTATTGCCACCCGATCAGGAATGTGCTCAATTATTGAATATCCGTCTCGATGTGCAAAAGAGTTCAAATATGAAGCTCACATTGCCTGATGACAATGTGCTTGGTTTGAAAGAATCAACATTCATGCTCAGTGTGGTGGATATGTCCAAGCCGGCAGTTGGTATTATTCGTGCAACTACACGCTCAGGCAAATTCGTGGAGCGCACCTATACATATACTCCTGAAGAATTGACAGCAGATCCATTATCAATCAATTATGGCATGGTGGGTGTTGGCGATACGGTAAAGCAAACAATAACTCTGACAAATCCAAGCAAGACGCAAACGACAGTGATCAAAGATCTCAAATTGAAATTCAAGAGTAAGGAATTTATTCTTCCTACAGGAATCTTACCGATCACGCTTGCTCCTCAATCAACAAGAACAATCGAAATTCCGGCTACAAGTTTGGAAGTGAAAGCAGGCATCATCGTTGATTCTCTCATTGCAGTATTGGAATGTCGTGATGTATCTCTCACAGAGCTCAGACTTCTCCCAATCAAACCACAAGTATATACAGGTGATGCTGATTTCGGAAAAGTTCCTGTGAATTCAGAACGCAAACTTGATGTCTTGATTCGCAATACACGCAAAGTGGATATCATCGTAACAGGAATCAACTGGCCTGATGCTGATAAACAATATTTCCCACGCGTTGAAGGGCTCATTGAGAATTTCCCATTGACTATCAAAGCAAATGGAGAATTCCCATTCAAAGTTGTGTTTACACCAGGTGCATCCGCAAATATTCCACGCGAAACAAGAGCGATGCTCACATGTAATACCGATGACATTAAAATCTATTCCGACTGGAAAGGAATGGCTGTGGAAGCCGGTCCAATCCTTAATGGATATGACTGGAAAGAACGCCGCGTACTCGATAATTTTGTTACTCCAACAACCAAATCATCAGGATATCAAGCAACGATTGAATATGGAAATTCGGGTTCAACTCCGCTCACAGATATTGTGATGACTATATCCGGCCCTGATGGTGCACATTTTACTGTGCCTACAAATCAAGTTGTGAATAGACTTGGCGAAAATGAATTCAAATCACTTGATGTTCATTTCTTGCCTGAATGGGTGCAGGGAAGTCGTGCCGGTGAACGCCCTTATGAACTCACAATCACACTCGCTGGAAAAGACAATGGCGTGGACAAAACAACAAGTGCGATATTGAAGGGAATCGGTATTCAACCTCATATTGCAATGACTCCATCCATTGATTTTGGAACAGTCTTGCCAAATGATACCAAATCACTCAATGCGGATATCACATCGAATGGTACGATGGATCTCACATTGATGAATGCAAATGGCGGGATCAAAATCATTGGTCCTGATGCAAATAAATTTACGATCGATCCAGCATTTTTTATAAATGCAGGTGTTTATCCATTGAATCTTTCAAAAGACAATGGCAACAATGTGCTCACATTGCCGATCATCTTTACTGCAGGTACGGTGACTGCTCCCACAACATTCAATGCAACCGTTGTACTTGAATCAGACGCTCCTGAAACAGTTCAAACTGAACTCAAAGCATTTGTTGAACCACAAGGAACACCAAAAGGTGAGCCGACCGATATTACATTGAAGCAATTCATCACATTGAAAAAATCCGGACAAGTTGAATTGAAGAATATCGGTGATGCACCTATGATTGTTACTTCTGTAGGTAATCCTCAAGGAAATGGAACATTCATGTGGAAAGCAGTTTCAACTCAGGCACTGCCCGCAACGATTGCTCCAGGTTCAGCACTTACTGTTGATGTCACATATAGTCCTTCCATGATTCGTACAGATGCAAACAATGTTATTCAACATGACATTGCGACAATCACATATGTGACGAATGCAGGAGATTATACAGCAACACTCACAGGTATTCCTGATGAAATTGTAGCACTCGTTCGTGTCGGTAGTGAAAACTATTCCGTGAAACCCGGTGGAATTTCAGACTGGCTCACATTGGAATTGGATGATAAAGTTTCGACAATTGCACGTTTGGAAAATCTTGATCGTGCTGAAGTAAGAAACTTCCAAGCAACAATCAACTATAATCCCACCGTTGCCGAGCCATTGGTTGGTGCGGGTGATATCATTGTTGGAAGTATGACATCCAATTGGACCATCAACAGCGCGCAAATTGTCAAGCCTGGAGAGTTGTTAGTTCGCATGAGCGGTCCAACACAACTTTCAGGAACAGGTTCCTTGTTCAAATTCAAGATGAAAGGTTACTTGGACACGAATAAGAATACACCTCTTGGTTCGAATCTTACAATCCTCAATGACAATGGAGATCGCGACCTTGTGAAGTATGGATATACTCGCATTGAAAAACTGCCCGGAAAAATCGCACTCATATTCGATTGTGCCGGCAATATTCGCGGCGTTCGTTTTGCAACAGGTCAATATGCGCTGAAAGGTGCATTCCCGAATCCATCCCAAGGAAAGGTAACTATTCCTTTCAGCACAGGTTTGGATGGCCATGCAAAGATTGGTGTTTACAATACACTCGGACATTGTGTTGCTGTTCTTTTGAACGAAAACATCAAGGCCGGTGAATATGCACTGGATGTTGATTTATCGGCATTGAACATTGCTTCAGGTGCCTATATCCTTCGTTTGGAAACGGCAAAATTCATTCAAACAGAACAATTCATGCTGTCTGAATAAACCTTTTCCGCATCTTTTTATAGAAATCCCCTGCTGATGGTATATCAGCAGGGGATTTTTTGTTGCCAAATACCGATATTTGTAAACGTTTTCACTAAAAGCAAAACCTCATTCTCCGATTATTGTTTCACCATACGGTTGTAGATATCATGGCATTCGATCTTGAGATGATTCGGAAGGTGTACTTAGCACTTCCGAATAAAGTTCAGCAAGCAAGAACACTTCTTGGCAGACCCTTGACACTTGCCGAGAAAATTTTGTATGCGCATATGAATGAAATGCCCGCCGCACCTCATAAGCGCGGAGCATCATATGTTGATTTTAACCCTGATCGTGTTGCCATGCAGGATGCAACGGCACAAATGGCATTGCTCCAATTCATGAGTGCCGGCATTCCAAAAGTTGCCGTCCCTTCAACCGTGCATTGCGATCATTTGATTCGTGCTGAACACGGAGCCGATAATGATTTGAAACAATCGTTGATAGAGAATGATGAAGTATTCGCATTTCTAGGATCCGTATCACAGAAATATGGTATAGGTTTTTGGAAACCGGGCGCGGGTATCATTCATCAAGTTGTATTGGAGAATTATGCATTCCCCGGTGGTATGATGATCGGAACCGATTCGCATACACCAAATGCCGGCGGACTTGGCATGATTGCTATTGGCGTGGGTGGTGCCGATGCAGTTGATGTGATGGCAGGTATGCCCTGGGAATTGCAAATGCCCAAATTGATAGGCGTGAAATTGACAGGCAAAATGAGTGGATGGACATCTGCCAAAGATGTGATCTTGAAGCTCGCCGGAATTCTTACCGTGAAAGGTGGTACCGGAGCAATCGTTGAATATTTCGGTGATGGATGTGCATCATTCAGTGCAACCGGAAAAGGCACCATTTGTAATATGGGTGCAGAAATCGGTGCAACCACTTCAATCTTCCCTTGCGATGAATCCATGATGCGTTATCTACGTTCAACCGATCGTTCAGACATAGCTGAGATGGCATCAGGCGTCATGGAGCACTTGCGTGCAGATGATGAAGTGATTGCAAATCCTGAAGCATATTATGATCAAGTGATACACATCGATTTGGATGCGCTTGAACCACATGTGAATGGACCATTCACACCAGATCGCGCAATGCCGATCAGTGAATTCACCAAAGCCGTTAAAGAAAACAATTGGCCGGCAGAATTGCGTGTTGCTCTCATTGGCTCATGCACGAATTCAAGTTATGAAGATATGAGTCGTGTAGCTGAGATTTCATCATATGCGGCATCTCAAGGACTCAAAACAAAAAGTGAATTCACGATCACACCCGGATCTGAACAAGTTCGTGCAACAATTGAACGTGATGGACTATTGACAGCCATGGAATCAGTGGGTGGTAAAGTTCTTGCGAATGCATGTGGTCCATGTATCGGACAATGGAAAAGGCATGATGTGAATAAAGGTGATAAGAACTCAATCATCACATCCTTCAATAGAAATTTCACTGCAAGAAATGATGGTAATCCTGATACACATGCATTTGTTGCTTCACCTGAAACAGTTATTGGATTTGCATTGACCGGAGATTTAACTGTTGACTTTACCAAAGAACCTGTCAATGGGATCATGCTCAATCCTCCAAGAGGAAAAGAATTACCTGATGGTGGATTTGTTCCAGATGAACACGGATTTGTGTCACCTGCACAAGACGGATCTTCCGTCAATGTGGTGATTGCTACCGATTCACAACGCTTGCAGGCATTGTCACCATTCAATGCACCCAAATCAGAAGACTATCACAATATGCCTTTGCTGATCAAAGTGAAAGGCAAATGCACCACCGATCATATCAGTATGGCTGGTCCATGGTTGCGTTTCAGAGGACATCTGGACAATATCTCCAACAATATGTTGATCGGTGCAATCAATTATGTGAATGACAAAGCAAACACTATCAAGAACATGTT
>SXZI01000111.1 GCA_005788035.1 Bacteroidota bacterium | reverse complement strand
TTGCATAATCTTCTTTTGCATCACCTTGTTTGATTGCTTCAACTGCTACCTTCAATTTCGAAACAAATTCCTTATAGATGCTTTGATGCACGATTACGCGAGAACATGCCGAACACTTTTGTCCTTGAAAACCAAATGCTGCCTGCACTGTGCCTTTTACTGCATCATCGATATCGCAGTCATCATCAATGATCATGCTGTCCTTACCACCCATTTCTGCAACAATACGCTTGATCCAAATTTGTCCGAGAACAGTTTTTGCAGCAAGTTCATTGATATGCAAGCCAACTTCCATTGAACCCGTAAAAGATATGAAGCGAGTCTTAGGATGTGACACCAAATAATCACCAGCCTCTGCACCGGAAGCAACAAGATAATTCAATACACCTTTTGGCAATCCTACTGAACGCATGATATCGGCAAAAAGCCAACCCATCATAGGTGATTCGGATGATGGTTTTAATACCACTGTATTTCCTGTTGCGATTGCTGCGCTTGCAGTTCCCACCAAAATAGCGAAAGGGAAATTCCAGGGTGGAATAACAACTCCAACACCAAGTGGGATATATGTCAGTTGATTTTTTTCACCCTTGATTGGTGTGATTGGTTGCTTACCTGCATAGCGCAAAGCTTCGCGACCATAGAATTCCAGAAAATCAATTGCTTCACAGGTATCTGCATCAGCTTCAAGATAATTCTTGCCTACTTCAGAGATCATCCATGCATTGATTTCAAGTCTTCTTTTGCGAATTACATTTGCAGCTTTGAACAGAAATGCGGCTCTTTCTTTCGCGGGAACAAATTTCCATGTTTCAAAAGCTTTCAATGCTGCTTGCATCGCTTTTTCAGCATCATCTTTTCCGGATTTCTGAAACACTCCAATCTGTTCATCGGTATTGGATGGATTGATCGAAATTGTTTTTGCATCGGTGAATACCGCTTTCCCATTAATGAAATTCGGATATTCTTTTCCGAATTGAGCTCTTACCGCTTCAAGAGCTTTTTTTTGTTTTTTTGCAATCTTCTGATTTGCAAAGTTGAGGAATACCTCATTCGTGAATTCTTTCATATGCCTTATATGATATATTGAATTAAAGTATAGTTTGCAAGAGGAGTTGTATTTGAAATGTCAAAAGACCAATGCCGGCAAGGATACACAACCAATTGATGACTAATGCAATGTGATATCCCTTGGAACCAGGAATCAATGAAAATATTTCGAACAAATGCAGTGAATCGCCTAAATCTTCTTTTGTTATCTGTGAAATATCTTTGTTGAGTTCTTTGGATTTTCTGACGATACAGTCAAGACGTTTATGTTCTCTTCGAAAATCAAGTCCCCAAAGTGTCAATAGGACCACGTATACTTGATACTGTTTCAATTTAAAAATCTGATGCCCCTGAAAAGGCATGATTGATTCAGGTAAATACAAGATGAACCAAAGGCAGCCTGCACAGGCAAACAGTAAGGATGTGATTCTTTTCAGTCGATTCCTTTGCGGTTCGTATAGTGACCTGATCGATTCTGAAAACAGTGAAGTAGATTTCATAATGAGATATGCTAAGTTTGCATGGCCTTATTGGCAATGCACAAAAATACGGTTGTTTGATGACTTCGCAGACTGAATTTCCGGGGTCGAATGATGATTTATAACATCTTTTTCCAACATTTTGTTCACATGTTCTTGAATTTGGAGTAACCATGCAAAATTCACTTGGTACCGCACTAGCCACGATTTTGCCATATAATGAGATTATGCCGAGTATCGGTAGTAATGTTTTGATTTGCGATGGAGTGCGCATCATTGGTGATGTAAGTATAGGTGATGATTCCGGAATATGGTTCAATGCGGTATTAAGAGGGGATGTATTTCCAATTACAATTGGTAGTAGAACGAATATTCAGGATGGCTCCATTTTGCATGTGACCACAGATACCCATGCTTTGACAATAGGGAATGATGTTACCGTCGGACATAATGCAATATTGCATGGCGCAACAATAGGAAATCGTTGTTTGATTGGTATGGGTGCAATCGTTCTGGATGCTGCAATGATCGGAGATGAGTCGATCGTGGCTGCAGGTTCTGTGGTAAAGCAGGGAATGATCATTCCATCAGGAGTGATGGTGGCCGGAATACCTGCAAAAATAGTACGAGATATAAAGCCCGAAGAAAGGCAAGGATTCATTGATAGCGCTGAACATTATAGGGAAATTTCAGTGCAGTATCGATCGATGTACGGTCAATCATGATGGTTCTACAAAACCAATCTTCTTATAGACTTTACGTACTGTTTTGAATGCTTGTCTTCTTGCTTTTTCGGCACCGGTTTTTAGGAGTACCGACAATTCATCGGGACGTGAACGCAATTCTTCAAAACGTGTGCGAATAGGGGATATGAGTTCAGCTACTGATTCTGCAACAGCTTCTTTGAATGGCGCATATCCTTTTCCATTGAATTCATCGGAAATTTCTTGCAAACTTTTTCCCGTCGCAACATGATGCAGCATCATCAAATTGGAAATACCAGGTCTGGTTTCTGTGTCAAAGATGATGTCGGTACCTGAATCGGTGACAGCTCTTTTGATTTTATTACGAATCACAGCATCGGAGTCTTGCAGGAAAATGCATGAATTCTGATTCGGATCGGACTTGGACATTTTCTTCCTGGGCTCTTGCAAGCTCATGATTCGAGCCCCTTCTTTTGCTATGAATGGCTCCGGAATGGCAAATGTTGGTGAATACAAATGATTGAAACGTTCAGCCAAATTTCGAGTCAATTCAATATGTTGTTTTTGATCTTCACCCACAGGCACCAAATCTGCTTGATACAGTAAAATATCTGCAGCCATGAGAACGGGATATGAGAATAATCCAACATTCACATTTTCGCTATGTTGTTGTGATTTATCCTTGAATTGCGTCATGCGCTGTGCTTCACCGAATCCTGTAAAGCAATTCAATACCCAAGCGAGTTGCGCATGCTCCGGTACATGTGATTGTATGAAAAGCGTAGATTTTTCTGTATTGATTCCACATGCAGCATACATAGCAACCACATCCATCGAGCGTCTTCTTAAGTCAGCAGGAACCTGACGCGTTGTGATGGCATGCATATCCGCAACCATGAAAAAGCACTCATAATCATCTTGTAATTGCACCCAATTCTTCATTGCTCCGGCATAGTGCCCGATTGTCAAATCTCCGCTGGCTTGAATGCCGCTCAAGATGATTTTCTTTGCCTGATTGTCAGTATTCATGGTATCACTATCAAAAATATATGGCAAATATAGGCTTTCGAGCCAATTTTCTCCATGTGAAGTCATCTGAAAATGGCAAAGTGGAATGAAAATTGCAACCCTCACTGCATGAATATCAATGATTGCATTGCCAAAGCTGATTCACCCATACAAAGTTATTGGGAGTATTCCTCATTTCAACATGTGGATATATGCATTGTCGGCGCCGGAATCATTGGTCTTTCCACGGCACTTGAATGTCGCAAGCGATATCCGGATGCATTGATCACAATTCTTGAAAAAGCACCTCATGGACATGGAGCTACAACGAGAAATGCGGGATTTGCTTGCTTTGGTAGTGCAACTGAATTATTACATGACATAGATGTTTTCGGCAAAGATCATGCATTGAACATTGCAAATGAGCGATTTCTGGGATTATCATCATTATTACAACGATGTGCTCCAGAAAAAATCAAGTATGAAGCTTTGGGCGGTGCAGAACTTATCAGAGCGCATGAGATTTCGTATCTGGATCGCATCGATGAAGTGAATGCATTTGCAGAGAATATCACAGGTGACCCTCACACTTTTAGGATTGTGTCCACACATGAACAAAAAGCATTTGGATTTTCCGATGCTGTTCAAGCCGTGATAATGAACAAGTATGAAGGCCAAGTGCATAGCGGATATTTGCATGCCACATTGGAATCACTGGCTAGGGCTGCTGATATTCGCATTGAACATGGAAGTGATGTATTGCAAGTAAACGACAATGATGATCATGGCTCTTTGCATGTTTCAACGTGCAATGGTGAATATGCATTGCATGCTCAAACAATCATTCTGTGCACAAATGCGATGATGTCGAAATTGGCTCCTGAGCTTGATATCAAGCCGGGAAGAGGGCAGGTTATTGTTACCTCGCCAATTTCGGGACTCTCTTTCCAAGGTGCATTCCATATTGATGAAGGATATTATTATTTCAGGTCTTTGGGTGATCGAGTATTGCTCGGTGGTGGAAGAAATCTTGATTTCGAAGGTGAAGAAACATACGAGTTCGGGCATTCGAGCATTATCATGGAAGCTTTGGAAACAATGCTTCGTGAGGTCATTCTTCCAAAGAAGGAGTTCATAATAGACTATGCATGGTCGGGATTGATGGGATTCACTCCGGATAAGAAATCGCGTGTGTCTTCTCTCTCCAATCATGTGTATTGTGTATTCGGTTGTAATGGAATGGGTATTGCCCTGGCATCGAGAATTGCTGAACGCATTGCATCACTGATAGCGGATTCATGATGCATACAGTCTTCGCTGCATATCTCACATTGATTCTTCTTGGAGTTTCATGGAGATTCATACCGAATCTTCCATCTGCAACCACGATGCGAAATGCAATCAGTGCATTGGTCATTCACATATTGTTGCCATTGCTCACTATATCGGTTATCGCAAGAGCTCCATTGGATGCGGTTTTGTGGCAGATTCCTCTTACTGGGATGATTGTCACAATCGGATGCTTACTGCTTGCATGGGCTTGTTATCGAATAGGGCAGGCAACTCTATTCAAAACCATGAATGATCAGACAATGGGAAGCATCATCATTGGTGCCGCCTGGTGTAATGCAACCTATCTTGGATTGCCCATCATTACCGGAATATTCGGTGATACGATGGCATTTTTGCCTGTAATCTATGATGTGCTTGCTTTGACTCCATTACTCTGGACTCTTGGCGTATTTGTTGCCGGATATGCACGAGGTGATTCCGGTTCGACGATTGACCGAATTCTTCATGCTTCAAAGCGGATTATAAAGTTGCCGCCAATTTACGCGGTTGTGATAGGATTGATATTGCGAACTCAAGAGATTGCATTACCGGAATTTGTCTTGCAGGTTTCAGACATAGCCGGAAAAGCAGTACCTCCCATCATGATGATTTCAGTCGGAATGGCACTTTCATTACCAACATTGAAGTCAGTCTTCACTCTGATTCCGGCAATATTGATTCGTCTGTTTGTGGCTCCGGCAATGGCTTTGGCATGCGTAACATTGTTTTCGATTGAACCCCGGATTGGTAATGCACTAATCATGGAATCAGGTATGCCGACGATGGTGCTTACGATGGCATTGATTGATATGTACGGACTTGATTCTGAAATTCTTTCTCATTTGATTGCTTTAACTACCATTTGTTCATTCATCACATTGCAGTTTCAATCATTCGCAT
>SXZI01000110.1 GCA_005788035.1 Bacteroidota bacterium | reverse complement strand
GGAAAGTCTTGATCCCATTGAAAGCAAATCGCCGATTGACTTCGGTGGAAATTCAGGATTACGATGCAAGACATCCCACATTTTTGCATCGATTGCATGTATTTCTTTCCAAAATCCTCGCTGACCTTTTTTTCCAAAATGAGATTCGGCTTCCGCTATCCATGCATCGAGATTCGCATGACGAACAATGCGATGTCCTTCGAGGTGAATCACCATTCCCGGATTGCAATGTCTGATATCGGGATGAAGATTCAATGCAGAAAACAGCTTGCCCAAAGGCTGATGTGATTGCAATCCACTCAATGTGGTGGCACCAACATCAAAGGTATATCTCATGCGACGAAAAAACGAAGCACATCCACCTATGGCGGCATGTTTTTCAAGAAGTATCACTTCCTTACCTTGTTTGGCAAGCAAAGCAGCTGTGGCGAGCCCGGCATAGCCGGCACCCAAGACAAGACATTGCGTTTTCATGTATATTCCAAATGACATGCTTCAAACCACAATCTACGACATTAAGGTTCCTTTCTCTGCATACTTCATGGATGCTCCCTTTATTGTATTTTTGCATATTCATTTCAATACATACTCGGATAATTCGATGGGAAGGATTTTTGAAAAGCGAAAGCATAAGATGTTTGCACGTTTCGACAGAATGGCTAAAGCATTCACGCGAATTGGAAAAGAAATTGCGATTTCAGTGAAATTAGGTGGTTCGGATCCAGCGGGAAATCCTCGTTTGCGAGCAGCGATACAAGCTGCAAAAGCCAATAATATGCCCAAAGACAGAGTGGAAGCTGCCATCAAGCGGGCGCTTGGGAAAGATGCTCTTGATTTGCAAGAAATCGTCTATGAAGCATATGGTCCGCACAGTGTTGCAATTGTTATAGAAGCAGCAACAGATAATCCTACCAGAACCGTTGCAAATATTCGGAGTTATCTAAACAAGCATAATGGATCTCTCGCAACTTCCGGTGCTTTGGAATTCATGTTTCAGAGAAAAGGAGTCTTCAAGGCATCACTTGAAGGAAAATCAGCCGATGAATTGGAAATGTCATTCATCGAATCCGGTGCGGATGATGTGGAGATAGATGAAATGGAAATCATTGCATATACCGACTTCAATAATTTCGTGCATATGCAAAGAGCTCTTGAAGAATCTGCAATTGAAGTGACAACCGCTGAAATGCAACGCATACCAAATACCACCGTCACACTCTCCGAAGAACAAATGGATGAAGTATTGAAATTGATAGACAAAATCGAAGAAGATGAAGATGTACAAAATGTTTATCACAATATCGCTTGATGAACACCAATATCAAACATTGGATCTACGCAGCTCGCATGCGCATTCTGCCCGCAAGTGCCATCCCAACCATTGCCGGTATCATGCTTGCTGCCATAGATGGTGCATTTGATCTTTTCACTGCTTTCATTACCGTGCTGAGTGCGATGATGTTGCAGACCACTTCGAATTATCTCAATGATCTCTATGATTTCAAAAAAGGCGCTGATCTTAAACGCATAGGACCTCCTCGCGCTGTGGCTTCCGGTATGATTTCCGAAAAAGCCATGATGACGATGTCATGGATCATGTTCACACTCACCTTTCTCATCGGACTCATCCTCGTGGAAAAAGCAGGGTGGCCGATATTCATTATTGGATTGACATCTTTATGGGCAGCATTCGCCTATACAGGCGGACCATATCCCCTCGCATATCACGGACTCGGCGAAGCAACTGCATTTGTGTTCTACGGACTCATCCCCGTATGGGGTGCATATTTTATTCAAGCACCTGATTTTGTATTCAGGCCACAGGTTATTCTCACCGGCATCATCATGGGATTATTCGCCGCCAAAATTTTGCTGGTGAATAATATTCGTGATATCGAGACTGATCCCATCGCGGGTAAAATAACTTTGGCCGTGATGCTTGGTGAGAAAAAATCACGCTTGCTTTATGCCTTGCTCATGATATTCAGTTATGGATCACTCTTTCTTCTTGCTCGCATGCAAGACAATGCCATCTATCTGATGCCGTGGATACTGCTCCCTTTTGCGGTATACTTAACAAAAGGTGTTCTTAAAACTGAGAAAGAACAATTGAATACTTATGTATTCAAAACTGCCATTCATCTCTTTGCTTTCGGTATCATTCTCTGCATTGCCATGTATATTGGAATGCAGAAATGAATACGCTTTCTCTTAAAAGCAAGATTGTATTGCTCATGGCAAGTAGTTTGACCGTGATGTCCGTATCGGCAATTTCTCCCGCATTACCCAAAATTGCCGAAGCATTTAGGACAGTCGAGAATGCTGAATTTCTCGTCAAACTCATGCTCACGGTCCCAAGTTTGATTATCGCATTGTTTGCTCCAATTGCAGGTTTCATCATAGATAAAGGACATCGCAAAGCATTGCTGATTACTTGTTTGATTATCTATGGTTTGATGGGTACGACGGGGTTATACCTCGAACATCTTCAACACTTTATCATTACCAGAGCAATATTGGGTCTTGGTGTTGCCGGCATCATGACCTCCGCTCAAACATTGATTGCTGATTATTATCAAGGTGAAGAACGCAATACAATGTTGGGTTTGCAAGGAACATTCATCTCATTCGGAGGAGTACTTTTTGTTGCCCTTGCAGGTATTTTGGCAGTTTCTTCCTGGCGATATCCATTCGCATTGTATGCATTGGCATTGATATTGGCAATTCCGGCGTATCTCTTTATTCATGAACCATCAGTTCAGGAATATGATCAATCTGTAGAATCATCACTCTTTGGCAATGATGCACAATATGCAAAACCGATTCACATTGCCGGAATCGGAATCATTGTTTTCATAGGTATGGTGTGTTTCTATGCTATTCCAACCCAATTACCTTTTCTTCTTGCAATGCATGGAATTGATTCACCTGCTAAAGCAGGAGCGGTGGTTTCACTTGCAACATTGGCCGGAGGATTTTCTTCATACTCAATGCCTTATTTGAAAAGACGATATCATTTTACAGAATTGGGTGCATGCGCATTTACATTTTTGTCATTAGGATTTTTGGGGCTCTCTTTTGCTCAATCATTTACACTCACAATGTTCTTTGCTCTCTTTTCCGGTGCAGGAATAGGTTTGCTCATGCCTTCCATGCGTTTGTGGGTGATTAGTATTGCAGCCCCTCGATTGCGCGGTCGATCAGTCGGTGTGATTACCTCATCACTTTATCTCGGACAATTTCTTTCTCCCATCTTTGCACAACCAATCGTCGGTACACAGGGAATCACAATGCTGTATGTGATCATTGCAGGTACAACATGTGGACTTGCGATCACTCTCTTCTTCCAAAGAACACCCATTCGTTAAAAATTATAAATGGGAATTGTTAATTCTTTGATTATCACTAATTTCCGTGATACCCATCGAAGGAATTCACATGCGTACTCTCATTTCTTTCTGTGCACTGTTTATTGCATTTATGAATGGTTCTGCTCAGACCTTCAATAAACTCACAATTCCGGATTCCCTTCATGGTCCGAATTGCACGCTCAGAATCGCAGATACATTCGCCCAATTACGCTCAGGTAATCAGACAATCACAGGTGCCATAAATGGACATACATTTTGGGGTCCGACAGTATTCGTCAAAAAGGGCGACACCATTCGCATGAATGTGATCAATGCATTGAATGATAGCACAACATTACATTGGCATGGCATGCATCTTCCTGCTGTGATGGATGGTGGTCCGCATCAAGTGATTCCACCCGGAACAATTTGGAAGCCATATTGGAAAATCACAAATGATGCAGCAACATATTGGTATCATCCACATTTGCATGAAATGACACTCGAACATGTCACAAAAGGAGTCGGTGGGTTTTTGATTGTGCAGGATGATCAAGAATCAGCATTGCCTTTGCCAAGAACTTATGGTATTGATGATATTCCAATCATGTTCACCAGCAGAAGATATGTTGCAAACAATCAATTTGCTGTTCAGAATACTGCATATGGAGATTATCTGTTGGCGAACGGAGTTCATGATGCCGAAGTAACACTTCCAAAGCAAGTCATACGACTTCGCATTCTAAATGCTGAAATAGAGCGCTCCTATAATATAGGATTCAGTGATAATAGAACTTTTTATGTCATCGGAACCGATGGTGGTTTGCGCGACAAACCCTTAGCCGTCAATCGTCTCCACATCGCAGTTGGAGAGCGATATGAGATCCTCATCGATTGCTCGAATGATGAACTTGGAAAGTCATTCGACCTCATGGCATATAATGCGAATCAACTTTTCGGATTTCCCGGTGGCGAGCCCGCACAAAACGGACAATTCGGAAGTCTCTTGAATAATAAGAATTTCACGATGCTTCATATCTCGATTGGAGAGCGCACAACAAATCCAGTCATCACAATACCTCAAACATTGATTCCTTTTCAACCAATTGATATAAACTCAGCAAGCTCTACACAAACAATACAAGTGATGGGTGGTGCGCCGAATAGTCCGATGCCATTCCATTTTATGGGCGGTATCTTCAACATAAATAGAATAGATAAAACAATTCCGATGAATTCAACTCAAAAGTGGACAATCACCAATAGCAATGTATTCGGCCATACATTCCACATTCATGATGTGCAATTCAATATCATTGCAAGAAATGGAAATGCATCAGCAGTCGGACAACATGAAATTGGGTGGAAAGATGTTCTCTATCTTCCGAGAAATGAATCAGCAACCTTCATAGCTCGCTTTGTGGATTATGCAGATCCGCTTCATCCTTTCATGTATCACTGTCATTTCTCCAATCATGAAGATGATGGAATGATGCAACAATTTGTTGTTGTTCCACCCACGGAAGTGAGTGAAGACTCAATCGACTTTTCTTCGATATCTATATTCCCAAATCCTGCAACTGAATCAATCATGATTGATTCCAGAGACATTGATCTATATTATGTGAGCATTCAAAATGTGAATGGAAAAACCATAATGATGCTTCCTCAACCCGAAAAAGGTGTACCAATCAATGTGAGTGCTCTACCGAAAGGTTTTTATTCAGTCCGACTGACCGACATGAAAACCAAACAAGTCATCGTTCGATCATTTGTTAAATAATGCTAAAACTCTGCTGTACACTGGTACTGTTATTCTGTTCAGCCATCTCTTCATTGTCGGTGGAAACATCCAACATTGGCAGAGTAATCACCCCTTTTAGCGCTCCCATGGCTCAAGGTGGAGATTTTAGCTTTGAGAATTTTCCTCAGGCAAAGGCAATGGCAATTGTGTTCACATGTAACCATTGTCCCTTTGCTGAGTTATACATCCGAAGAATGAATGATTTTCACCGAGAATTTGCTCCTCTCGGCATTCCACTCATTGCAATCAATCCAATGGATTCACTGCTCTATGAGGATGAAACATTCGAGGAAATGAAGAAGAAAGTCATAAGAGACTCAATTGTATTTCCATATCTGCAGGATCATGCACAGAGTATTGCATCTATGTTCAATGCTTCGCATACCCCGCAGACATTCGTTATCCAACAAGTTTCAGGTATGTGGAAGATTGTATATCAAGGAATCATTGATGATAATGGAAAATTCCCTGAATTGGCAACACCGCATTTGAAGAATACGGCAAAAGCCATATTATCCAATCTATCGATTCCAAAAGATGTCATTGCTTCTTTTGGTTGTAAAATCAACTACAGATCACCATGATGATTTCATTGCTTCTCTGTTCCATCCTTTTCGCTTCCACAGTCTTACACGCCGAGGGCCCCTTTGTCACCAAAGGCAAAGCAACCATCTTCTCCAATGATATTTCTCCCGGCTGCCAAGGCTCTCGTCCGGCGGCGCTTGGGTCATTTCAAGGACCTAATGGGTCGACAATTCTTGTTCCTGCTGAAACGAAATTCATTAATGGTAAGCGATTTCATGATTTTTATAATCAGTGCGCATCAGTCACACCAAACACCATGGCGCAAGTAAAAATTGAATCCATGGAAATCACCACCATTGATCCTGATGGAGAAGTGATTACAGGATATATCCTGTGCGATAATTATTGCGAACTCTATATCAATGGTCAATTGATAGGCACCGATCCCGTACCATTCACGCCATTCAATTCCATGATTGCTCGTTTCAAAGTGAAGAAGCCATATACCATCGCAATTCAAGCGGTGGATTGGGAGGAATTACCGGGACTTGGTTCAGAAAACAATAATGGGAATCCTTATCATGCCGGCGATGGCGGACTCATCGCTGTGTTTAGCGATGGAACAGTAACAGATACTTCCTGGAAAGCACAGGTCTATTATATCAGTCCGATTACTTCACCGGATTCAGTACAAATCAAATCTGACAATACACGATATACATATCAAACACCCAGGAACATTTCTTGTGGTGATTCTTGCTATGCTGCACACTATCCCATCCCCTCGACTTGGATGAATCCCGGATTCAATGATGCTGATTGGCCCAAAGCGGTTGTATATGCTCCGTCAACTGTGGGCGTGAATTTTCCCGCTTGGACAAACTTTACATCTTTTTGGGGAAAGAATCAATTTATCTGGACATCAAACCTTGTGGTCGATAATCTTGTCTTATTCCGTAAACAAGTCGATAATCCCACAAGCGTGAATGAAGACATGGATGCGATTCCCTTTTTTGACATACAATTGCAAGACCATAATATCCGAATTGCGAGTTCCTCCACGCATTCAAATGTACAGCTTCATTTGTATTCAGTTCTTGGTGAAAATCTTGGATCATATACTATTCCTCATATTGGTAGTAATGCTCCCGCTGAAATTACCATGAACCCTCCCAAAGGAAATTATCTTGTATTGATGATTCTTGAATCACAAGGAATACCTTTGTTTTTTAAACAATGCATCATGTCTTATTGAGTTTTTTCGGAAGCACCTTATGAAACATTTCATACTCATCTTCATCTCATCACTATTAGTCAACTTGGGAGCAATTGCACATAATGCACATGAACATGCGCATGCCACCCCAAATGAACGCCATTGGACAAGTGGAAACAAGCATCTCACGGGTGCTTTGTCATTCATGAAAAACGGCATGGTGCATATTGAACGAAAACATGATGTAATATCAGTTCCCTATGCAACACTTGGAGAAGAAGACAGAGCTTATGTAGATAAACGATATGAGATGATTAGACGATTCAATCTTCCGCGCAATCAGCATATCAATACACCAATCTCTTAT
>SXZI01000109.1 GCA_005788035.1 Bacteroidota bacterium | reverse complement strand
ACGAATGCGGGACAAACATGGAGCGTATTTACTCGAGCAAATACAATTAATGCATGGCAGGAAGAAATCTCCTGGCTCGGTGATAGTTTTCTTGTACCATGGAGTGGAAGTGCTTGTCAAGGTGGTGGTGGTGGTGGTGGAATGTGTTTCACGACGAATAAAGGACAAAATTGGAATCGCGTTCCTGCTCCCGACAATATGTTCGGAACATTTCTCACTTCTGCAACAACAGGTTGGGCATGTGGGTATGATCGTTCTGTGTACTATACATCAAATGCCGGGAAATCATGGGAATATCGGAATTGTGGAACAACCGGCTCTTTGGATGATATCACGATGTTCTCTGATACCTCCGGCTGGGTTGTAGGTGAAGGCATATATAAAATGATACCCGGATTTCATGAGGTAGTTCCAAAGAATGGGCTCACATTCGCAAATACTTGCGTCAATTCAGTCAAACATGATTCCATCATCATTCGCAATTATTCATTTGAATCAACAATTGTCTCCATCACCGTGAATGGTCCTGCAGCAAGCGATTTCATAGTTCCCTTCACAACTTTTGCTTTGGGTCAATGCGAGGAAAGACTCGTCCCTGTTACATTCCGTCCAACTGCATCCGGTGTTCGCTCAGCCACCATCGGAGTCAGTATGATCAATCCTCTTGAATCATTCACAATACCTTTACAAGGTACTGCTTCGGATATTACACTGAGTGCTGGTTTTCGAGATACGATTGATATCGGCACGAGATTGGTTGGAACAACAACTGATTCATCATTCATGATTCAAAATCGCTCCGATGTTGAAATCGTTTTGACTGCAATCAATCCAATGGATCTTCCTCCTGGACATACATTTCTTTGGAATAATTCACTTCCGCTTCGAATACCCGCACGTGATTCAGCACTCTTGAGATATAGAATCATCATGAATGATACCGGGATTACGCATCAGCGATTCCTCTTTAAATTTGGGATGTGCGATAAAACTATCACTATGAAAAGCATGGGGACATCTCCAAAAATCACATCACCTGAAAATTTTGTGATTCTTGCTGATTGCAATCCCGTGAAAGATTCCACATATACAATTTCAAATACAGGGAATGCCAATCTAGTGATTCATGCATTGGAAATTTCAGGTGGAGACAGTGCTGCATTTTCATTGGGACCTCTTACACTTCCATTGATTATTGTTCCGGGCGGAAAAAGAACCATTACAGTGCGATATCGCAAAGGATTACCTTTGGATCCAAATGCAATGTCAAAACTCTTGATTCATCATTCAGATACTATGATGAACAGAGTGTCGCCAAGAATGGTGAATATCATGGGCAAAAGAGGATATACCATTGCCATGCCTACACGTGATTCGCTTTGGGCAGGAATACATTGCATCAATGATAAAGGAATGTGCTCAGCAACAATTGATGTCGATGGATCAGGATCAACTCAGATTCACGGAATCATATCCAAGACCGGAAAGTCCAAAGTGACTTCTCCAATATCCTTCCCTGTTACGATAAATAATCAGCTATCTGCATCAATAGAAACAAGAACAGTAACACCGGGTAGATATCAAGACACATTGCTTGTAATCAGCGGCCCATGTAAAGACACCGTTCCATTGATTGTCGAAGCTCAAGGAATAACAACAATCGTCTCATTTGCAGATACAGTTTTGTCTGCCACGGTTGACCAAGGAATTCCCTCTACATTATATGCGGATTTATTTTCAATTGGAACTGCATTTGCAAATATTCAACGCATGACATTGCGCATCAATCAGCAGATACGCCTTGCGGATCCATTGCCGAGACCTTCAATCATTAATCCTGGAAAGTCCGGTCAGGTTTCATTTACTATCACACCAAGCCTGAATGATACACTCTTGTTAGATACATTATGCATAGATGTTTCAAAAGAATGTCCAACCTCAGTCTGTATTCCAATTCGAATCACAGTCCGACAGGCAAGACTCGCTCTGAGCGATACACTTCTTGATATGTCTTTGAAATGCGATGACACTTCATTGATTGATACGATCATGATCAGTAATCCAGGCATGTTGAATGATACAGTATTTTCGATTACTGAGACCACAATATCAAGCGCATATTCATTTCTCTTTGGAAATATACTACCTGCAGTCATCAAACCCGGCGATTCAATTCCATTGATTATTAGGTTCACACCGAAACAGCAAGGAAACTATTTATTTGCCCTCGAAATAGCCTCAAGCTCAGGGAAGAATAGTGGAAAAAATCAAATCGTCAACGTGCGCGGAACATATATTTCGCCTATTATTTCAATCAATCGAAATGTATGTGATTTTGGCATTCATGAACCGTGCTCCAAAGACACTACTGTTATTCTCGAGATAATAAATTCAGGATTGCAAGCAGGTATTTGCTTGATATCGTCAACTTCTTCTGCACTTTTCGTGAAAGACACGATAGTAACAGTTCAGGAAAAAGGAACTTTATCCCTTCCAATAATTTATCGTCCAAGCATTCGAAGCATAGGTTCTTGGAGCGATTCAATAATCATCAACGATATGTCATGCAATAAACGTTTGAGCTTACTTTGTTCAGGCGTGATTGATACCATCTCGATTGCAACTCAACCAAGCACCATTGTTTTTTCAACGGTATATCGTGATGATAGCGATACCATTCCTGTCACCATTATAAATACTTCGAAGTTCTCGGTCATCGTAGACTCCATGAGCATCGCTCGTAAAAGTCCTGAATATACGATTATACAATCTCCATCATTGCCTGCCCCCTTGGCAACAGGTGACTCCATGCAACTTAGCATCAAAGCACATGCATTGATAGAAGGAACCACTCCGAATGATATGCTACACATCCATGCTCATCGTGATTGCAATTCCATGAATGAAACGCCTCTTACCATGGATGTGCCAAAAGAAGCATATACAGCCATACTTTCAACTGAAGATTATACCGTTGATTATGGTGATACGATGACAATTTATTGTCGACTTCAAGGCGACCTTAGTATGGCAAGACTACGTTCATTGTCTTATTCAGTTAAATTGGATGGAAATCTCTTCAGCATACTTGATACATATCCAAAAGCCACAATCGAAAAGAATGATTCATTGGTAACGTGGAATATACCCAACGATCAGATTCCATTGAGAGGTGGTGTCATTTCAAGAATATATGGACGGGCATTAGTTACTCAATATAGATTTTCTCCAATCACATTTTCCACTATTCTACCGGAAACTAATAGGGACATAACTATTGATACCGTGAATGGCTCTTTGACTGTGTCAAGAACATGCGCCAATGATTTAACAGGCTTTAAACTTTCCTCATTGCTTATGATGAAAGTACTGCCACCTCATCCCATTCAAGATCGCATTGCTATTTCATATGCATCCACGATGGATGAACCTGCATCAGGGATCATCTCCGTATATTCACTTGAGGGAGCATTGTTGTATACTCATGAACTCACAGGAAAGAAAATTGAACAGCAATTCATAATTCCGCAAGATTTTGCGACTGGTACATATATCCTACAAATGCAAAGCAAACAGTATGTGCAACGCGAGATGATATTGATTGTTCCATGATACATCTACCATTTCATTTGAAAGCAAATCATGATGCAGTGATCTATGGGGATATTCGAATGCCGGATGAAGGGAAAGCTCCTATCATACTCATCATTCACGGTTTTCGTGGTTCAAAAGATTGGGGATTTTTTCCCTATATCGCTCAAGAGTTCGTAAAGAATGGCGCAATTACAATCACGTGGAATATGTCACTAAATGGATATTCACAAGGTGCATCATACATTGACAAACCTGATGAATTTGCCAAGAATACAATAACTCAAGAATTATCGGATACGCTTACGATACTCCATGCATTGCAAGACACATCGACAGACTTGCATTCAATGATTGCATCAAGATGGGATGGAAGATTGAGTGTGATTGGTCATTCTCGTGGAGCAGGAATAGCAATTTTGTCCGCGGAGCAAATACCATCCATACAAACTTTGTCTTTATGGAATCCTATTTCTAGATTCGGTCGTTTCACTGATAGACAAAAGAACATCTGGAAAGAAACAGGTATATTTCAGGTGGATGAAACCGAAGATGGTATTCCGGTGATGATGAACTATTCATATATTGAAGATCTTGAATTGCATGGCGAGAAATATTCGCTTTTGAGATCAATACAAGAACTTGAGTGTGACATTCTCATTGTACATGCCGAACAAGACATGACAGTACCACTTCGCGAGGCAATTAAGCTACAAGAATATGCCAAGCATGCAAGTCTGAACGTAATTCCTGCAACAGGGCACATATTCGGCTGCACGCATCCATTGATTGAGGCTACAACTGCATTGAACACCGCTTTGCAACATACTATTGAATTTTTTGGACTATGAAATACATCGTACTTTTTTGTTTCATGTTATGCTCTTCATGCGAGCTTTTTCGTATTGGATCAGGACCTTCAGGTATCGTCAATCCAACACAAGAAACTTCAATAGGAACCATATATCTACTCAAAGCCGAACTAGATAGCGGGAATATCATTGGAGCATCCGATCTCTTTGTGCATCCAAATGGTAAGCAAATGAAAGCAAAGGAGCGCTTTGATATCTTTCCTCAATTGGAAAAAATCGCACATACAATTCGCAATAAAGACATTGCTTATTTTCAAACAGATACTTTGCTCCCTACAAAGCATGCAATTATTTGTTCATTCAACTATTTGAATACCGTGACATTCACAGTACAAAAATCACAAGATTCATGGTTTATTTCGGATGTAAAAGAATGAGTCATTTTCCAGCCATCATGGGCATCGTGAATGTCACTCCGGATTCATTTTCAGATGGTGGACTCTATGCCGAACATCAAGCCGCAATTGCTCATGCCAGTTCATTGATCGAACAAGGTGCTGATATTATAGACATTGGTGGTGAAAGCACAAGACCCGGCGCAAGCATCATTTCCGTTGAAGAAGAAATTGATCGTACCATTCCAGTGATTGAAGGAATAAGAAGGATCAATCAGGATATTTTGATTTCCATTGACACGACAAAACCTATGGTTGCAGAACATGCCATGAAGGTTGGTGCTTCAATGATTAATGATGTATCGGGTTTGGATGAAGGACCCGAGCTTGCTCAAATCGCAGCTCACTATTCATCACCACTCATCTTAATGCATCGAAATGGAATTTCTGCCACAATGCAGGTGAGTCCGCATTACGACAATGTAGTCGAAGAAGTAAAACTCCATCTCATGCAGCGTTGTGCATTGGCAAGACAATATGGAGCGAATGACATCATCATTGATATTGGCATAGGATTTGGAAAAACTATCGATCATAATTGGGCATTGCTTCGATCATTACATGAATTCCATGAAATCGGCTATCCAATGCTCCTTGGTATTTCGCGGAAATCATTTCTTGGGTCGACACTTGATATTGATAATCCTGCCGACAGAGATGTTCCCACACATCTTTTACATGCATTATTATTGAACAAGCATTGCTCGATCATACGAGTTCATGATGTTCATATGGCATCCATGACAAAAAAACTCTATGCGAGATTACATGAGTAATATGATGAATACGATTCTTCAATCATCCCTTTGGCGATCAATCACATTGTTCACACTGTCGGGGATCATTTATGTGTTAACAATGATGCCTGATATCGGCTTCACTGATTCCGGCGAGCTTGCAGCTGTGGCACATTCACTGGGGATTGCACATCCCACAGGTTACCCCTTGTATACAATCATTGCACATGTTTGGAGTTTGATCTCACCTTTTTCTACGGTCTATGATCTAAACCTGCTCGCGGCATTAATGACAGCAGGTTCAATCAGCTTATTCTCATTGATCCTTGAAGAAGTATTGAGTTTTACAACATGTAAGAAGGAGCATGCGAGCATCATTTCTTTCAGTGTTTCACTGATGTTTGCTTTTGGTTCAACGGTATGGTCACAAGCAACATCTCTCGAAGTGTATTCATTGCAATTACTATTATTTATGCTAAGCATATTTTTCTTTATCAAAGCAATGAAACATGGTGGGATGTCAAATCATATATTGATTTGGGGATTTCTGATTGGATTATCGTTCACAAATCATGGTACAACAATCCTACTAGCACCGGCGATGATAGCAGGGTATTTTTCCGATTGGAAAACAGGTCGATTTGATTTCTCTTCCCAAAAATTCCGCGGACTGCTTCCACTCATTCCATTATTTCTTGGCGCTTTATTGGTTTGGCTATATTTACCAATTCGAAGTGCTCAGAACCCCATCATCAATTGGGGTGAAGTCCATCGAAATTGGGATGCTTTTTCCTATCACGCATTTGGAAAGCAATATCAAGTATGGATGTTCAATGAAGGAACTGCAAAGGAAAATTTTCCCAAATATTTGTCTGCCCTCATTGGCATGACCTCGTGGATCATGCTTCTGCCGATCTTGTATGGAGTAAGGATTGCATGGAAGTCAAATAGAAGCATACTACTCTTTTCATTCTTGCTCATCATTGGCAATCTTATCTATGCTTTGAATTATGGCATACATGACATTGAAACATATTTCATTTCAGGATTCATCGGAACATTCATCTTTGGAGCATTTGGATTATATGGATTGCTACAGAAGAAAGAGCGCTATTATTATGCTTTATTACTTCTTCCAATTCTTAATCTAGGTATTAATTATGTTGAGAATGACAAGCATGAAGACCGCTCTGTTTCATCATATATCTCATTGATGATTGACCCACTCCCCAAAAACAGTGTTATCATATCTGCTCAATGGGATTATCTCTGTTCGGGATTTCTGTATAAACAGATTGTCGAAGGATATAGACCGGACATCATCATGGTTGAGAAAGAATTATTACGTAGAACTTGGTATCCCTCACAAGTAAAGATTCAATATCCGTTTTTGCAGAAAATCACTCCGCAGCTGAATCTATTTCTTCAAGAATTATCATTATTCGAACAGGAAAAGGAATTTTCCGCTGAGACATTGCAGGCCCGTTATGAAGGAGTCTTGAATGCCATCATTGATACTGCTTTGGCATATCGGAAACACGTCTATATCACCACGGAAGTTCTACAGCAGGAAGCAGGTATTGCAAAACAATATGCAAAAATTCCGCAAGGACTTGCATTCAGAGTATTGTATCCTCCACCTTCGGGTTTACCTGAATTATCACTCCCTCTGTTGAACACCTCTTTCGACCCATTGATTGCTTCAATTGGAAAGCGAACAAGTCATTTACATGAGGGATTATCTTCAATTACTGCAAATCAAATATTGAATCTTGCTCAATATGCATGGATGACAGGAAGATTGAAGGAGGCGAAAACATATTTGTCAATAGCAGAGAAGCTTAAGTCTGATAATCCAACATTGTCCGCTCTGCAGGAGGCAATCTTGAAATCCCCCGATGGACCTACATCAAATCCTTTGCGATGAACCACTGAAGATGCAGTCCTAAGACGGGATAATCATTCCTTGTATTCATGACATCTCGCATTTCTTTCACTGATCTGTATTCACATCGAAGAAGGATATCGCTCATTGCCTTCCAGTCAATTCCCATTGAATAACCGATCGCTGATAATCCCGATGCATTACCAATGATCATACCATGGGGATCATGATAATACTCCACCCTGCCATTTATGATGAGTGATTCATTCATCTTCCATTGTCCCATGATAACAGGGGCAATTACAAAAGTTCGCATATCATTCTTCAATTGATAACCAAGGTCAATGCTTCCCGCGATGGAAAGATCAACTCGAGGTTGATATGTAAGTCCAATATGCTGATAATATCTGATTCCTTCATTTTCCTGATGCGTTGCAGATCCCACAAATCCTGAAACTCTCACATTCACTTCATTTCTCTTTGTCGTATATTCATATCCCATAGCCGGGATGATACCCATTGAATCAATGCTGCTTCTTTGCCAACCATTGAGGAAATGCAAAGCAATGGCATCATCACCCATTTCATGTCTAAACCTTATTCCCGACTGATAGTATGGAGTATTATCAGCTACAATGCTTCTTGATGGATTCAGGCAGTCCATGCTGACCGGTGATTCAAGTCCGATATGGGATGGGTACACACCTACCAAAATTTCAATTTGGCTCATAGGTTTGTTTGCAACCCACAATGAGCCAATATTTTTGAATGGACCAATTTCATGAGCAAGATTTTGCTCTGCATATGTTCCAATCAATCCAGATAGCTCGCCCTGCCATTGCTTTGATTGATAGCTCACAGTACTCATTAGAAGATTGATGGATGGAATATTATTACTATTGTGTGAAACAAGAAATGTTCTTGCAATTTCTTGTTTTCCCCCGGTGGATACATTGAAATATCCTTCTCCCCTCACTGCAATCTGTAGTTTGGTGACTGAATCTTGAGAGAAAAGAAATCCATGAATGGAACATGCTAAAATGAATGCAGCATATTTCTTCATAAAGTGAATCAAGGTATCTGCTCAATTGTCAACATATTGGTACGTGAGCGCGCAACAAGCGGTCTGCCTATTGTGATGACCACTGATTCACCTGACTTGAAGAATTGTTCTTTTTTCAAGAATTGTTTCATGTGTTCAACCGTGAAATCCGTACCTCCCACTTTATCGATGAGAACGCCTGTCACGCCCCAGAATAAGCCGGTTCTTCTTGCAATCTCGGCAAATTCCGTCATTGCAATGATTGGTGTATTTGGCCTTCTGTTTGAAATCAACAATGCAGTCTCACCTGACAAGCTTAATGTTGAAATACCCGCAACATCTTGATTCTCCGCTATTGTGGCTGCCGCTGTAGCAATCAAATCCGTATTGTGTTCTTTTCTCGGTAATCCCATCGTTCTTCTTCTTATACGCATATCATCTTGTTTACAATGCGATTCCGCTTCACTACATATTGTACGCATATAACTCACGGTTTCAACCGGATATGTTCCAACGCTTGTTTCGGCTGAAAGCATCACGACATCTGTTCCATCGAGTACTGCATTTGCAACATCACTGGCTTCTGCTCTTGTTGGTCTTGGATTATTGATCATGGACTCCAACATCTGTGTTGCAGTTATAACCGGTTTTGCATAGCGATTGCAGACAGCTATGATATTCTTTTGAACAGTTGGAACTTCAGCTGCAGGAATTTCAACACCGAGATCACCACGGGCAACCATGATCACATCAGAGACTTTGACGATATCTTCAATATTGGAGACAGCTTCCGGTTTTTCAATTTTAGCTATCACCCATTGTTTGCCACCAAGTTTTGCAATATGTTTTTTAATATGCAAAACGTCCTCAGGCTTTCTCACAAAGGATAATGCTACATAGTCTACACCTTGCTCCACAGCAAACTTCACATCTTTTTTGTCTTTGTCTGACATTGATGGTTGGCTCACCTTTACATTCGGAAGATTGATGCCTTTTCTCGATTTGAGTATCCCTCCATTCATCACCATCACATGAACATATGGCGCTTTGACTGAAGTGACAGTCACTTTCATGAGACCATCATCAAACAGAAGGATATCACCTTTTTTTACATCTTTAGTGATCTCAGGATATTCAATAGGTATGAAATTCTTTGGTACGGCTGCACCCGATTTTTTCAATTGTTGTCTATCTGCAATTGCATAACTATCACCGGTAACCAATTCTATGACTTGATCTTTCAGATCGGCCACACGTATTTTTGGGCCTTGTAAATCTGCGACTATAGGCAAAAAGATCCCAAGCTTCTTTTCTGCGGATCGAATGATGTTGATATTTTCAAGATGTATATCGTGAGAACCGTGAGACATATTCAATCTGAAACCATTGGCACCTGCCAAAACAAGTTCAATGATTTTATTTTGTGATGCAATGGCCGGCCCCATCGTGCAGAGAATCTTCGTATTCTGATGAAGATGTTCCAATCGATGCGATTTCAATGCACTGCGTAATTGTTGTGTATTTGGAGCAAATTGTTTCTTTTTCACTGTTTATCCTTGTAGCGCATTTTTAATAAATCCATCCGCATCAAGCAGTTTTTCAGTGGCTGTTTGTGCGTCAACATCAGCAAGAAGCATCACCAATGCAGTCTTCACATGTCCATTCGCTGCTTCCAATACTGCACTTGCTTTCTCATATTCAACATCGGCGATATCCATGATGATACGTTTTGCTCGTTCACGCAATTTCGCATTTGTCAATTGTAAATCCACCATGATATTTCCATAACTTTTACCTAATCTTATCATGGATGCTGTTGTAAGCATATTGAGAATCATTTTTTGCGCGGTACCACTTTTCATGCGTGTTGATCCTGCAATCACTTCGGGTCCAACATGTGGAGCAATAACGATTTCCGCATTCACTCCGAGATCATGCAATTGTTCTCTGGAATTAGTGGTCACCAAAATAGTATGACATCCCAAGGAAATTGCTTTGTCTAAAGCTCCACGCACAAATGGTGTTCTTCCCGAGGCAGCAATTCCGCAAATCACATCTTTGTGATTCACATTATTCTCTATCAAAGCTTGTGCTCCATGTTCAGGTGAATCTTCCGCACCTTCTTGTGCTTTAAAGATTGCCTTTTCACCTCCGGCAATGATTCCTTGAACCATTCCGGGTTCAGTTCCAAAGGTTGGAGGACATTCCGATGCATCAACGATGCCGAGTCTTCCACTTGTTCCGGCACCCACATAAAACAATCTTCCACCAACTTTGAATTGTTCCGTGATGATATCCACTGCCTGTGCTATATTCAATAATTCATCTTTTACAGCATT
>SXZI01000108.1 GCA_005788035.1 Bacteroidota bacterium | reverse complement strand
TGATTGGGAAAAAATAGATTTCACGATACCATATCTCTCATGCAAATTCCTTTGTTTTGCATTCATGATCACTTCACCACATCTTAAACGCCTCTTTATTGGACTTCTTCTCGGTGCTATTGCCGGATATGTCTATTATGCCATCTATGGTTGTGAACGAGGTTGTGCCATTACTGGCAATCCCTTCATTAGCACGGCTTATGGAGCCATCATGGGTGGATTGTTGAATGGGAGCTTTTCGAAAGAATCACAAAAGGAAGAACAATGATAGAAGAATTATTGAAGTCTGGTTCATGCTCTATTGTTGATGTTAGAAGTCCCGCCGAATTCATGGGTGGACATGTCATTGGATCCATCAATATTCCGATTCAGGAAATAGAATATCGATTTGAAGAACTTTCCTCATTGACACACCCACTCATTCTCTGTTGTGCTTCAGGTGGAAGAAGTGGTATGGCAATGCAATACCTTCGTTCAAAAGGCATTGAATGTCACAATGGTGGTGGTTGGATGGAAGTGAATTATGTAGTATCTCAATTGGATCAATAATGATTGGAATATTGAAAGAATTATTGGGCTTCGGTCCCAAAGTCGATTATGCTGAATTGTTGAAACGCAATGCGCAAATAATTGATGTGAGATCACCTGCGGAATTTTCTTCGGGTCATATCAAAGGGTCTGTCAATATCCCTTTGGATGCCCTTGGTGCATCTCTTTCAAACATTAGAAAAAATGTACCGATTATCACATGCTGTGCTTCAGGAGCGCGGAGTGCGGCGGCAAAACAATTTCTACTTTCAAAAGGATATGCCGAAGTGTATAATGGTGGTGGTTGGTCAGGACTCAATTCAAAACTTAGATGAGAATATTATCATGATACGAATGCAATCTCTTTTCTTTGGAATAGTGTTTTTAGCTGTATGCTCATGTTCAAACAGTCAGCAAACAGGTACATTATTGAAACCCGGTGAGTTTTCTTCCACCATTTCTTCGCTTCCAAATGAAGTGATTCTGGATGTCCGTACTTCGGGCGAATTCCAAGGTGGACATATAAAAGAAGCATTGAATATCGATTTCAATGATCCCGCTTTTGAGCAACAAATTGCAAAGCTGGATAAATCTACACCATATATGGTGTATTGTTTAAGTGGCGGACGCAGCGCTGCAGCCGCAAATACCATGCGCAATGCAGGCTTCACAAAAGTCTATGAATTGGACGGAGGGATGATTGCATGGAGATCGGCAAATCTTCCTGAGTCAACCGATCAGCCAAAGACAATAAAATCAGAAATGAATCAACAAGAATTTTTGAAAAGCTTGGAAGGAAATACTCCGGTGCTTGTTGATTTCTATGCAGAATGGTGCAAACCATGTAAACAGATGCAACCATATCTTGAAAAGATGGAAAAAGAAATGGCCGGAAAAGTCATCATCAAAAGAGTGGATGCAGATCAGAATCCCGCGCTACTTCAATCAATGGGAATTGAAGGTATTCCATATCTCATCTTGCATGATGGAACAAAAGTCGTATGGAATCATATGGGGTTTATTGATGAAACGGCTTTGAGAAAGGAAATGAAAAGTGCATTGAAACTGTAAACTCCCTTTTTCTACAAGTAGAAACGCTATCCTTTTGGGATAGCGTTTTTTTATTCTTCATTTTGTTCTTCTGAAATCGATTGTGTTCCTGTATCCGTATGTGCGGATTTTGCATCCAGTAGTATAATGGAATCTGCAATGATCTCGGTAACTGTTCTCTTTGAGCCATCTCTGCTTTCAAAGGTTCTATACTTCAATTTTCCTTCGACATAAATTCTGGACCCCTTATGCACCATTTTATGTACGATGTCCGCAAGATTTCTGTATTGTGAGTTCCATACGACAATTGTATGCCAATCTGTGCTTTCCTGCAGTGCCCCATTTTTATCTTTCCATGATTCCGATGTTGCAAGTCTAAATGTCGCAACAGCGGTGCCCCCTGAAGTAAATGTGTATTCAGGATCTTTTCCTACATGCCCAATCAATTGGACTTTATTCAATGCTCGTGACATATTCCATACTCCTGCTAATGAAACAATCCCCATGTGAGTTTACAATGTTAAACCCACTCCTATATTCCAATATGTGATATTCATCGGTGTTGCTGTTTCGAATGGCCAGTTCATATGTGTTCTTCGTAATTCCTTGACTCCGTAAAGCAAAGCGCTTTTCAAAATGAAGTGCATGACCGGCAGTGATTTTGGAGAAATATTTCCAAAGTTTGCAATGACATTATCAATTGCTGCTCCTGCCAAACCTTCTATCACTTCGGATCCCAACCAATACCAAAACATATGTCTTGGCAATACCTGATTCCAAGTATAACCTCCATTCAATGTCAGAGTGTTACCCAATCTACATTCGATTGAAGATATCATTGAAGAACCCAATCGCATTGTTCCATCCATGTCTCTCATATATTGCCAATCTGTCGGGTTTTGCATGATGTCAAATGATCGAGGACTAAATGAATTCCATATTGCATTATCTTCCACATTAAGGATGATTGCATTGGCACCAAACTTATAACCATAAGCAGATCCATTAATGGAACCCAAACTCCAAAACTCCATGGTATTTGAAGGACCCACAGGAATACTCCAATATGTTGAATCACTTTTCCCCGTTTCAGGAGATCTTCCCAATGAAAAATGTAATCCTGTTTTGTCTTGAACAATAATATCTTTTGATTCTTTGTGTTCCTTCTCTTTTTTCAACCCTATCGATATTCCATAAATTGTTACATCTGAAATCTCTCCCGTCATGCCATTTCGAGATATTTGAGATTCTCCATATATCAGATCAACAAATGGCCTTTTAATAGAAACTTCACTTGTGTCTTTACTTTTTAGTTTATTTACTCTTCCACCTTGAGCAAATATTGTGGTTGATACCAATAAGAAACAAAGAACAATTATTGGGGTAGTTTGTATCATGTATTCTCTCCATTTAATAATGTCAAAATATCAAAATATTTTTGTATCCCTATCACTGAATAACATACAAAAAACCCCATCCATATTGGACGGGGTTTTTATCAACCTGCATATTCTGCAACTTCTATTATTTTTCTTATATCCGGTAAAGATCCTTTATCTCTTCTATGCATAGCCACCAAAGCCGAGGCATAGATTTCTTTCCAAGTCAAACCGAATTTCTGCATAAGTTCTTCGGGTTCTCCACTTCCACCGAATGAATCTTTCACACCAACAAACTCCATAGGCACGGGGTGGTTTTTGACAATTGCTTCAGCAACCGCACCACCCAAACCTGCATGAACTTGATGCTCTTCGGCTGTGACGATAGCACCACATTCTTTTGCGGCAGCAACAACGGTTTCAAAATCAAATGGTTTGATTGAAGGACTATTAATGACTCTTGCTTTGATTCCTTTTTCTGCCAATTTTTCAGCAGCAACCAATGCTTCCCATACCATTGAGCCACATGCAATCAATGCAATATCATTTCCTTCAGTCAGAACTTGCGCTTTACCAAGCGCGAAAGGATGTTCCGGTGTTGTGAACAATGGTACCGGTGAGCGTCCAAAGCGAATATAAGCAGGGCCAACATGTTCACCGATTGCGATTGTTGCTTTGCGTGCTTCTTCATAATCACAAGGAACAACAAGTGTCATGTGTGGGAGTGTTCGCAAAAATGCGACTTCCTCAAGCACCTGATGCGTCGCGCCATCCGGACCAACACTTATTCCGGAATGCCCACCACCAATTTTCACATTTGCTTCATTGTAACACACAGAGATGCGAAGTTGATCCGCATTTCTCAAGGCGCAGAATGCACCATAACTTGCGAAGAAAGGTATCTTCCCGGAAAGCGCAAGACCGGCCGCAATTGTTGTTGCATTTTGTTCAGCAATACCAATTGAGAAAAATCTATCGGGAAATTTTTCTTTGAAT
>SXZI01000107.1 GCA_005788035.1 Bacteroidota bacterium | reverse complement strand
AGTATTATTGACAAAAAGGCATACTGCTTTTCTTGAAGAAGCAATTAGAACTCATCCTGAACAGTGGACATGGCAACATAATCGTTGGAAATATCATGCCTAATGGCCTTACTCATGTCATCATTCAAACAGGATTCATTGGTGATATAGCATTGACGATGTTTCTTTTGGAAGAAATCAAAATCATGTGTCCCAATTGTCGATTAGTCTTTGTGACCACTCCTGCAGGAGCTGAACTAGCAAAGGCATTTCCAAATATCATTGATGAAGTGATTGCCTATGACAAAAGAGGAGTTGATGTGGGTTGGAAGGGGATCAAACGCATCATTTCAATGATCAGGCAACAATCAGCGGCATCATTGATCTCTCTACATCAATCGTTCAGGACTTCAATCATCGTTGCTTGTTCTGGTGTATCATTACGTGCAGGATATACTACGTCCTCACTATCATCCGTGTATAATCATCGAGTGCCGTATCATAAACATGTCCACGAAATAGACAGACAAAGAGCATTTCTAACTTTGCATATATTCCCTAATGTCACTAAGGAAATGCACCTATATAAGCGACAATTACTGAATCCGGCGATTTCGCTAACGGGAAATAAAAAACAATGGATCTTGATTGCACCGGGAAGTGTGTGGAATACAAAGAAATGGCCGGCGCATCATTTTCGAACACTAATAGAACTCCTGCTGCAACAGCAGCCTCATCCAATTTGTTTGATTGGCTCCGAAACAGATAGAGAGCTATGCGAGTCGATTATCCCAGCGCAACATCATGAAAGGGTGCAAAATGTTGCCGGTACAATGTCATTGAATGAAACCATACAACATATTCGTAGTGCTCGCCTCTTGATTGCAAATGACAGTGCTCCCATACATATGGCATCACTCGTGAATTGCCCAACCATAGCATTGTTCGGTCCAACGCATCCAGGATTCGGATTCGCCCCTATATCTGATAATGCTTTAGTACTGCAAAGAGATTTGTCATGCAGGCCTTGTTCAATTCATGGTCAGCATGAATGTCCGATAGGTACACATGCCTGCATGGAGCAAATACTTCCAATCGAGGTATTGAAGTCAGCTCTTGACTTCTTGAATTGAATCGTTCAACCATCATGAGAATTCCGTAATTTTGCAATGCATATCATAGAGGAATATCATGAGACCCAGAACTTCATCAGGAACATCAAAGCGATCTTCCAATCCACCCAAAGACAAAAAAAGACAATCTTCCAGTAATGATAGAAAAAGCGGACAACATGCTCATGTGAGCAAATCTCAGGGTCGACCTGCTGATCGAAATGCCAAGCAAAGAAAGACCGGCACGAGTCGTACAAAGAAATCAGCACCAATAAAAGGTGAAGGCACAAGGATCAATAAATATCTTGCTGATGCCGGTATAGGAGCAAGAAGAGCCGTTGAAGAATATATCACGGCAGGAATGGTGAAAGTCAATGGCAAAGTAGTTACGGATCTTTCTACCCGAATTCAATTGGAAGATTTTGTCACCGTAAAAGGCGAGCCGGTGACTGATCGACGATTTCTTGTATACTTTCTTCTGAATAAACCAAAAGATGTAATCACTACAGCTTCCGATGAATTAGGGCGGACTACTGTATTGGATTTAATCCGCAGCAAGTATAGAATTTTTCCTGTGGGTAGATTGGACAGAAATACGACAGGTGCTTTACTCATTACGAATGATGGAGAATTGGCATATCGCCTTACTCATCCAAAATATGAAATTAAACGTGAGTATAAAGTTGGATTGGATAAAGACATCGAACTACGTGATGCAAGAAATATAAGTTATGGTATTGAACTGGAAGATGGGAAAACCGGTCCTTGTGAAGTGTTTGTTGATCCTAAGGATCATAGCATAGTAAATCTCATTCTTGCAGAAGGTAAAAATCGCGAGGTGCGAAGAATATTTGAATCATTGGGATATGAAGTAAAGAAACTCGATAGAAAACGATTTGCAACATTGTCAACAAGTGGTTTAAGAAGAGGGGAACACAGACAATTGACAAAAGCAGAAGTTCGGGCACTTCGTGATATGGTCGGGTTAGATATGGCATTTTGATTATTTGCGATGAACATGCATTTTTTCATCATATTCATGATTGCTTTCTGCTTCAATGTTCATGCATATGCAAGTGCATCGGACTTGTCCGTATTGCGCGGTTCAATAACTGATGCAGAGACAGGTGAACCATTGAAATTCGTGACTATTCGAGCTATTGGGCCTGAAAGTAAAGCTGCAGTCACTTCCAAACAAGGATCATATCTTCTCCGATTGAAAGAGGGCGAATATACACTTACGTTCAGTATGGTGGGATATACTTCCGCAACAAAGCACATAACGCTTCCAAAGCCGGGACTGACATTGAATATGCAATTGAGTCAGTCTGCATTTCGTTCAGCCGAAGTGATCGTTTCTGCAGAAGATCCGGGTGTGAAGCTCATGCGTTCCGTATTACAAAAAAAACAACTCTGGAGAGATTCCCTTCAACGATACACATATATGTTGTATACCAAGTTTGTGGTGAGCGCTGATACATTGACTGCGGGAAGAAGTAGTGGAAGAAATGACACGAGTATTTTTTCCATTCTTGAATCATATTCAAAGGGATATTTTTCCAAACCCGATAAATTCTTCAATGAGATTCTTCAAAAAAGGCAAACAGCAAATATTCCACCGCAAGCAAATTTCGTGGCATTTGGAACAAATATCAATTGCTATGAAGACTTTGTATCCATAACTGGTGAGGAAGTTTTTTCTCCTTTTCATCCTGATGCTCTGGATTTTTATGATTTTGTCCTGGAAGGGACAAGCTTGGATGATGGAGAAGAAATAGCTAAGATCATCGTTCAGCCCAAAACATCGCAAAGACGCTTGTTTTCCGGCATCATTCAAATTCAAAAGCGCACGTTTGCACCTATCTTTGTATCGCTGATACCAAATAGAGCTGTGAAATTACCGTTTGATGCATCATTCGTAATTGAGCAAAGTTTTCAGGAATTTGATAATCGATATTCTCTTCCAGTGAGTTTGCGGATTTATTCTTCACTTTCTGCAGAGATCTTGTTTTTATTCGCCCCAAGGGTTGACATAACCATCGAAACCGTAGCATACGATTATGCCATCAATACTGACATCAATCCAGATGTATTTGAACAAAGAAGAGTGGAAGTCAATGAAAAGGCACAAGTATTTGATACCACATTCTGGAATGAACAAGCCGTATTGCCCTTAAAAGAAGAAGAAGAGCAAGCCTATGTTCAAATTCAAAGGGCATTGGATGATCCGGACTCACTTGCAACCAGTGCATTCAATACTTTATTGGGTGATGTATCACGTTTTTTTCAGCAATTTCAGAGAAGACCATTCACAGGATTTGAGAATATTCTTCGATATAATAGAGTCCATGGAGCTTATACAGGCATAGGTTTGCAATTTAGCCAGGACTTCAACGCGGAAACAGGAATTCAGGCTGGGTATGGTTGGTCAGACAAAAGGCCATATATCGATTTATTTCATAGACAATTCTTAGACAAAACGAAAAAACATTTTATTGAAGCACAAGCATATTCCACACTGTCAAGAAGGGATAATCCTTATGTCATAGGTGTGAATGGAATCAATGTACTGTCATTCTTATTCAAGAATGATTATGGTGATTACTTTTATAATCGAGGCGGGGGACTATACTATGAATATGGATGGGGGCAATTACGGTTTTTACGCAGAGATGAATTCATAAGGCCTTCTGCAATTCGCATTGGCATTCGGCATGAGCGACATGATCCTGCTTTCGTGAATGCGAACTTTGCAGTATTTGCATCTGATAGTGTAACGTTTCGAGGAAATCCATTGATTGCCCCTGGTGATTATACGATGATGAATGGTGAATTCCGATATCAATTCACTCCGTTTCGTCGAATATCCACAGGTGGTTTCATCATTTCAGGAACACATGCAATTACATCTTTGAGTGAGATGTCCTTTTCACAAGTGGGTTTCCAATCATTCTTACGAACAATGACATTACCTTTATGGAGATTGGATTTGCGTGTAACAGGTGGTTGGTCATGGGGAGACGTTCCTCCTCAACGATTCTATTCATTGGAATCTTCCATTTCTTCAACCGCTGGTGATGGAGTATTCCGTGGCATGAATGTCAAGGAATTTTATGGAGATCGTTTCGCTGCCGTTTCTTTAGAACATAGCTTCGGAGAAGTCATTCCCGGCGTGCTTCGTATCCCAAGCATAGCATCATTTGGGATAGAGTTTATTCTCACCGGCAGCATGGGGTGGACTGATTTCTCACGTGCCGCGGTTCTATTGCAACAATTACCCTCTACATCCCAAACCAATGACATGTACTATTATGAAACCGGAATTGCATTGAATAGAATCCTTTTGTTCTTTAGACTTGATTTTTCAGCACGTCATAGTCAGCGATTACAACCGGAATATAGATTCACAATCTCATCGGCAACATTCTGATGGAACTAAAAGACATACTCGATCAATTGTATTCCTGTGGAGCAATCAGAGACGGTGCTTTTCAATTATCCGATCACAGAATAGTGAGTGAATGGTATGCACCAGCAAAAGCATTTCAATATCCACCATTATGCAGAAAATTGAGTTATGAAATCGTGAAGCACTTTTGGGACATGGATGT
>SXZI01000017.1 GCA_005788035.1 Bacteroidota bacterium | reverse complement strand
GTTTTGCTGATATAAATATAGCTTCACTTTCAGCAATGTCAACATCCTGGATATCACATTTATTGTGTACTAATATTCTTTGAGCTTTGGGATGTTCTTTGATCGCGAGATCAATCAAAGATTGTGAATGATTCACACCACATGTGATATCATTGATGATGAGAATGATCGTAGCTCTTTTGATGAGAGAGAGTGAATATGCGATACCTTCAATTTCTATCGCATCAGAAGTATGCTCATGAATTCCGGCAGTATCAATCAATGTGAAATGAATTCCATCGATGATCATTGATCCCTCGACGAAATCTCTTGTGGTTCCCGGAACATCGCTGACAATAGAACGTGCATATCCCAGCATCGCATTGAATAAGCTGGACTTACCCGCATTTGGATAACCCAAAAGCAATACTTGATGACCACTTCTCAATGTCTTTGCTGTTTCATAACTTTCGATGAATCTTCTTGCTATTAAAGACAAACTTTGCAATTCTGAAATCAATCGATCTTTTGGGACAAGCTCTATATCTTCCTGTGAAAAATCGAAATCGAGTATCAAATACTTGAATAAGCGTTCCGTAGCATCGCGCAAAGCAGACAGTTCCTTTGAAAAAGAACCAATCAATTGTTTTGATGCGCTCTCCAATGCTGCAGGTGATTGTAAATGAATAATATCATTCACAGCTTCTGCCTGCGTTAAATCAAGCTTGCCATTCAAGAATGCTCGCAATGTGAATTCTCCAGGTTCAGCAAGAGTTGCTCCGGATGAAATCAATAATTCGAGTATCCGCTTAGGAACGATAAATCCACCATGACATCCAATTTCAATTGTGTCTTGCCCTGTATAAGAATGAGGTCCGACATATTTAAAGATCGTGACAGTGTCTATAGGATGTTCATCATCGTGAAACACCGAATATGATATCGTATGCGATTCTTTTTCCAAAATGGATGTGTGTAGATGTTTATCTATGATTGAAAATGCATTCGGTCCAGACAAGCGAATCATCGCAATGCCGCTCAATCCCGGAGGAGTAATTAATGAGCAGATTGTTGTGTCTGAATTAAAATGCATGACCCAATCCGATATGATATTGTGCAGTCGAGAATTGAGGAGAACGATATGATGCGGAATTCGGATCATAGAATGGGAATGCCATATCCAAACGAAATGGACCGGCGGGTGTATCGAATCGAAAACCTATTCCATATCCATAACCCCAATTGACAGGATTCAAAACTCTACCAATAGTTGCAAGATTATAAGTAGTTGGCGTCAATCGATTGAATGAATTCCCCCAGTCAAAAAACAATACCAATCCTGAACGTGCTATTTTATCCGCCCAGAATTCAGCGATGCCTTTGGGCTTTGGAAATGAATAGCGTAATTCCACTGAACCCTCAACCAAACTTGCAGATCCAATGATAGCTGAAAGCTCGGTGATTCTACTTGCCAATGAATCATCAATCGAAGATTGTGCATCTTTCAATCCACGAGAAGGCCATGCTCTGACTGAGTTGGCTCCACCTGCGAAGAAATGCTTTTCAAATGGTGGTGTGGATTTATCTTGATCGGAAAATCCCCAATTGACAATGTGTCCGATTTTCAGCTTTGTAGCAAAAACTAGATTCTTCTTCAAAGCAGAAAACGTGTGAAACTGAGAAAACACGCGAAGAAAGTGAGAATAGCCTACATCTGGTGAATATTCAATTTGAGGCAATGTCAAAAAATATCCACTTGAAGGTGTGATAACTGAATTTCTTCTGTCACCGGTTAATGTCATGCCAAGTGTGAATGATGCAGGACTAAATGGTGAATCTTTGTAATAATCCGTGAGAGATATATATGGAGCAATCAGTCGATATAATGGATCATTAGGATCTGTTTCATCAAGAGTGAAATTAATTAATCGGGTGAAATCCAATGTAGCGTCAAAATTGAGATTTGAAAACAGAGTCCATTCAGGAAAAGTATTGAAGTTTGAAACACGCAAAAGAGGTGTGAGTAATTTCAATCCAGTTGGAAGATTTCTGAGTGATATTTGTGCTGAATATGTTAATGGCACTCTTTGCTCACCAAGGAAAAATGCGAATGGTTGATTAAAATTCGTGCCGATAGAATACTCGAATTCCAAACCCCTTTGCGTGGAGAACACAGTATTGGAAATATCCTGAGCGAGCAAACGAGAGAAAATGGAAAATGAATTTCCCGTTTCCGAAACAAGCAAATCTGAATATGAAGCTTCCAGACCCATGTTCAGGAAATTGTCCATAGTTGTGCGGTTCAAAAACACGGAGAACACCACTTCCTCTGGCTTTTTATATTTCAATATATAAGAGACATTTGCCAATGTGTCTGTATTCGTGATGATTTTTGTTTTGCTTTCTGATACCTCTGAAAAAAACGATAAACCAATCAATTGATTCTTAGAACGATTCACTGCCTGTGGGGAAAGCCAATCTTGAGGTTTTATGAACAGCAATCGTTTGAGAAGATCATTTTGTAAAATACTTCCACCCGAAGACACATGTTCAAATGAGACATCATTTATTTTATATCGTTCAGGATTCATCATGCGAATGACAGACACAGCTTTTTTTTCAACCGTGTCAATCAAAATCTGCTCAATGCGATATTCCAAAAATGCATAACCTCTTTCAAGCAATTTCTGGAATGAATAGTTGAGCATTGCATTCAAACTGTCTTCATCATAAAAGCGAGGCAGCCGACTTTGAAAGTCCTCTTGAATCATGTTCCATGGAATTGTTTTTGAGAGAGCCGTGTCTGTGATAAGTAAATCTGTCAAAGAATAATGCTTCCCTTCTCTGCATATCACATCAAGTATGCCAAGCCCCATCGTATCGATATCAATCGTCAATTGTAAGTCGGCATCGAAATACCCTTTTCTTTGATATAAATTCTCCAGCACTTCCACTCTGTTCATCAATGTTACAGAGTCCAATGCAACACGAATCTTTCCAGATTTACTTTCCGGATAATATCGTTTGTATAACTCGGGTGTGAACACATCATTCCAATCTAAATTGTGATTCAATTCCAATTCAGTTGGCAATGTGATGTTCAAAGCATTTAGAATTTGCTGTGAAGAGAGGTGTGCATTCCCATAGATGCGAATGGTCTTTAAAGCAAAACGGCGCGTTTCCGCGCCTTTTGACAATGATTGACAGAGTGCAGTAAGACAGCAGAAGAATAGAATGAATCGTATTGTTGAAATAATCTTCTGCATAAAGTTCTCTGTGGTTCACCCATGAAATGTGAATAGCATAAAGTCCTGAACAATCGGATCAGTCATAATAACTGTCTTCATCTTCATCATCAAAGAACAATGTATCATTATTGTTCTCGAATTCCGGCCAGAGATCCTCTATGCCTTCATACAATTCATCATTATCATCCAATTCATAGAGGTTTTCCAATACTTGGGATGGCGCCCCGGTTCTTTCTGCATAGTCGATCAATTCATCTTTGGTTGCAGGCCACGGAGCGTCTTCGAGCGTATATGCAAGTTCAGGTGTCCAAAACATAGGGCTTCTACTTTTATTTTGTTAGTGGTAAATAGACAAGATTGCGTAGTAAGGGCGCAAATATGCGTAAAAAAAACTAATTTTGCGGAAATTTCAATGCGTCTTTTTGCTGAAGCTTGATTTTCATTTCACCATTTCTTTGCCAATTTTTTGCATGCCTGACATATCTCCTGAAATACTTGCAAAATATGAGCCGGTCATCGGGTTGGAATTGCATGCACAATTATTGACAAGCACGAAGGCATTTTGTTCTTGCAAAGCAGGATATAGCGATATTCCCAATGCTACGGTGTGCCCCATTTGTCTTGGTCATCCAGGAACATTACCCGTGGTGAATACAAAACATGTGGAAATGGCTGTATTGCTTGGACTTGCAACGCAATGCTCAATACGTCCGATTTCAGCTTTTGCCCGAAAAAACTATTTCTATCCTGATCTTTCAAAAGGATATCAGATAACTCAATTCGATGATCCGATTTGCTATCAAGGCAATGTGACCATAGAAATTGAGGAAGGTTCCATGAAGCAGATAGGCATCACGAGGATTCATTTGGAAGAAGATGCAGGTAAGTCGTTGCATGACATAGACATAGACACATTGGTCGACTTTAATCGTGCAGGAATGCCACTATTGGAAATTGTCAGTGAGCCTGATATACGGTCAGCTGCCGAGGCATATCGATATATGGTGACGATGAGGCAACTGGTTCGATATCTTGGTATTTGCGATGGAAATCTTGAAGAGGGTTCATTGCGATGTGATGCGAATGTATCGGTTCGTTTGAAGGGAAATTCCGTTTTCGGAACGAAGACGGAGATAAAAAACCTCAACAGTTTTAGAAATGTAGAAAAAGCCATATCCTATGAAATTGAGCGGCACATTGCCTTGATTGAGTCAGGTGGCGAGGTTCGACAGGTAACTATGCAGTGGGATGCTTCTGCACAGTGCACCAAAGAAATGCGATCAAAGGAACAAGCCCATGATTATCGCTATTTTCAGGAGCCCGATCTGGGATATGTTCGTATAGAAGAACAGATGATTGATCGTAAAAGGAGTCAATTGCCGGAATTGCCTCTTGCCATGAAATTACGCTTGCAACAACAGTATGGAATACCTGGTTATGATGCTGGAATATTGACTGAGGATAAGGATCTAGCATTATTTTTTGAACATACATGTTCACTATTGTCTGTTCAGAGTAAAGAGCGATTTAAATTTGTAAGCAATTGGGTATTGACAGAGATTCTCAAAATTTTGTCTGAACGTAAAATAGGCATTGCTACTGCAGAGATGATTCAGCCAAAAGCCATTGCCGAAATAGTTGATTTGTTTGCCGATGAAAAAATCAGCAGCAAGATTGCAAAAGAAGTGTTTGCAGAATATGTATCAAATGGCATTTCTCCAAATGAGTATGTTTCGCAAAAAGGATTGATGCAGATCTCTGATCGTGAAGAGGTAGAGCGTATCGTTCTTTCCGCACTTGAAGGTGAAGAAGAAAACATTGAAAAGTACCGTTCGGGAAAGAATAATTTGATGGGATATTTCATCAGCAAAGTGATGAAGGTTTCCGGTGGCAAAGCAAATCCCCGTTTGGTGAATGAATTGCTCACACAACATTTACAGTGAGAAACACATGGCACTTCCGAAAACCCCTTATATATGGATGAATGGCGAATTTGTTGATTGGGACAAAGCAACCATTCATGTATTGTCCCATGTCGTGCATTATGGCTCGGGTTGGTTCGAAGGAATTCGTGCCTATAAAACTCCGAATGGAACGGGTATTTTCAGATTGCGCGAACACATGAAACGACTTCAACAATCCGTGAAATTGTATCGTGGCGAGATGCCATATACGATTGATCAAATGTGTGAAGCGACAAAAGAACTTGTTCGCAAAAATGGTTTGGAATCTTGCTATATACGCCCAATTGCATATCGGGGTTATGAAAATCTCGGAGTATATCCGCTAAACTGTCCGATTGATGTATCCATTGCTTGTTGGGAATGGGGTGTATACCTTGGAAAAGAGGCAATAGACAATGGGGTAGACGTTTGTGTTTCTTCATGGCAGCGATTGCATAACAATACATTGCCTGCGGTGTCCAAAGCATCCGGCAATTATTTGAGCTCGCAGTTGATTCGCATGGAAGCAATCATGAATGGTTATTCTGAAGGCATTGGATTGGACATCAATGGAAATGTAGGTGAAGGCAGTGGTGAAAACATATTCTTTGTGAATGATGGCGTGATTTACACACCACCAATGTCATCATCAATACTGGAAGGGATAACCAGGCATACAGCAATTACCCTTGCCAAAGACCTTGGATATGAAGTAAGAGAAACAACTGTTCCTCGAGCAATGTTATATACAGCGGATGAAATTTTCTTTACGGGAACTGCAGTTGAAATTACACCGGTTCGTTCAGTTGATAGAATTTCAGTGAATGAAGGAAAAGTTGGTCCCGTGACTAAGCACATACAGCAGGCATTTTATGCCATCGTACAAGATGGTAAAGATGAACATGGCTGGTTGACTTATGTCTGATTGAACAATATGTAGAATTCAAATACAGGATAGAAAATAGTATGGCCAAGACCGCCACCAAATCCAAGATGAAGTCGAAAACTTCGAGTGCAAAAAAAGTCCAAGCAAAAACGATCGTAGCGAAAAAAACGCAATCATCACCTGCTTCGAAGAAAAAGGCTATTGTGAAAAAGACAATATCCAAACCGGTTTCAAAAAAACCATCTGCTAAGAAAGGTCAGTTCAGTGCTTTTGACATGAAAGGGTTTGACAAAAAAACCATCATGTCTTGGTACAAATTGCAGCATCTTGGAAGACGCTTGGATGAGAAAGCTGCTTTGTATTTGAAGATGGCTAAAGGTTGGTCATATCATGCTCCATGTGCCGGACATGACGGCATACAAATAGCTCTCGGACAAATCTTCCGTCAGAATAAAGATTTCCTCTTTCCTTATTACCGTGATTTGATGACTTCCCTTTCCGGTGGAATAACGATTGAAGAAATTATTTTGAATGGCTTGAGTAAGGATGGTGATGTAGCAGGTGGTGGACGTCACATGAGCAATCACTTTGCAAAACCATCAATCGGCATACAAAATGTTTCATCATGTACAGGTAATCATTCATTGCATGCAGCGGGATTGGCAAGAGCAGTGAAGAAATTCAAAGGTGATGAAGTGGTGTATTACTCCGGAGGAGACTCTGCATGTTCCGAGGGATATTTTTACGAAGCCGTGAATGGTGCATCACGCGAGAAATTACCAGTGGTGTTTGTCATTCAAAATAACAAGTTCGGAATTTCCGTTCCATTACATGAACAAACCGCGAATCTTGTTGTGTCAGATAATTTCACAGGATTCAAGCATTTAAAAATCATCAATTGCGATGGACGCGATGTATTTGATTCATATCGTGCATTGAAAGAGGCACGTGACTATGCATTGTCAGGAGCGGGACCTGTTTTCGTGCATGCAGATTGCGATCGCATAGGGTCTCATTCCAATTCAGACAATCATGAATTGTATCGCTCTCCTGAAGAGATTCAGGAAATGAAGGATCGTGATCCTCTCCCTGCATTCCGTAATATGATACTTGCAAAGAAGATTGCAACGGAAAAAGAATTGCTTGCGATTGAAGAAGAAAACAAACAAGCAATCTTTGCCGCAGCCGATATAGCTGAGATAGCCCCTGATCCCGCCGGTTCGAGTTATCTGGACTATTTGATGCCCGAAGATGCAGTAGGGTATGATGATCGGTCAGAATATAATTTCGTGAATAATCCTGATGAACAGCAGTATACATTTCGTGAGGGAATCAATATTGCGATGAAGCAAGAATTCCAAAAAAACCCACATACATATTTATGGGGTCAGGATGTTGCTTCGGTGAATAAGCAAGGAATTTTCAATGTTCCCAAAGGCATGTTGGATGAATTCGGAAATGACCGAATTTTCAATGCGCCGATTGCCGAGGATTATATCGTGGGTACTGCAAATGGATTCACAAGATACCGTGATGATATCCGCGTGGTTGTTGAAGGCGCAGAATTCGCTGATTATTTTTGGCCTGCAATGGAGCAATTGATTGAATGTTCTCACGACTATTGGAGAACACGCGGACAATTCTCTCCAAATATCACGATTCGTCTTGCCAGTGGTGGATATATTCAAGGCGGATTATACCATTCTCAAAATCTTGATGCACTCTTGGCAGCGATACCGGGAATCAGAGTTGTTTGCCCTGCATTTGCCGATGATGCAATCGGGCTCATGCGGAATTCGATTCGATCACGTGGTGTGACAATGTTTCTTGAGCCGAAGTTCCTGTACAATTACAGACCAAGCTCAACATCGTTACCGGGCGATGATTTCATCGTACCATTTGGTAAAGCAAGAATTCGTCGTCAAGGGACAGATGTCACATTAATTTCCTATGGCAATGCAATTCACATGGCAATGAAAGCGGCCGATGAACTATTTGCAGAACAAGGTATTTCATGTGAAGTGATTGATTTACGATCTCTCAAACCATGGGATAGAAATACTGTATTTCAATCAGTGCGGAAGACAAATAGAGTTGTCATAGCACATGAGCATTATTTGTCAGGTGGAATCGGAGGGGAAATTTCAGCAAGCATAACATCTGAATTATTCTCAATTCTAGATGCTCCCGTCGGTAGAGTGGGAAGTAAAGATGTTCCGGTCGGCTTCGCCAAATCACTTGAAGCGGCAATTTTGCTCAATCTTGCTGATATTAAAAATGAAATTGTAAAAACCGTGAATTATTAAATAAAAAGCCATAAATGAAAGCCTGCCCCTTATTTGGGACGGGCTTTTTTTTGTCCAAATAATATGTGATTTTGAAATAGGGAAAGCTATCTCACACTGTGAAATAAATCTGACACTTTTTTCCACAATACGATATTTTTTTTGAGGGTGAAATCATAACTCATTTCAAGTTGCATTAAATTTCGTTGTATTATCCACCAAAAAACATATATTTGCCTGACTCCTAGGAGTCTGTTTAGTATGTTGCGCTCGTAGCTCAACCGGATAGAGCATTGGATTCCGGTTCCAAAGGTTAGGGGTTCGACTCCCTTCGAGCGCGCAGTAATAATATGAATTTTAAAGACTTACGATAATATGTCAGAATCTGAATCAACGATGGAATCAACCGAAAATGGTTGGAATGTTAGAGAAGAAATTCCTGTGCAAGATGCTTTGATTGCCAAGCTAAAAATGTTTGGTTATGTATTAGCTGGTATTCTTGTCATTGGTTTTGGATATTATTTTTATTCAGGAATGCAGCAAACTACCAATGAGGAAGCAATGACTGCATTGTCTAGAATTTCCTCTTACTACGAGTCCGGACAGTTCCAAAAAGCTTTAGACGGTGATCCGAGCCGCACAATTCGTGGGGGTAAGGTCATAGGCTTGAAAGCAATTGTAAGTGAATACGGTGGGACACCTGCAGGTGCTTTTGCATCATTGTATGCGGGAACCTCCCTTTTGAATATTGGTAAATATTCTGAAGCAATGCCATATTTCGAAGCTGCGTCCGGTAGTGAAGATCAAACTGTAAGTGCCGGTGGAAAGGCAGGATTGGCAGCGTGCAAGGAAGAAATGAAGAATTTTGAAGAAGCTGCTGCATTATACGAATCTGCTGCAGGAGCAAAAGATAGCCCATTATATGAGAGATATTCACTTTTTGCAGCATTGAATTATGAGAAGGCATCAGCCGGTGGTTCCGTAACGGCAAAAGACAAAGCAATAACGCTTATGAAAGGACTTATTGCCAAAAATTCCGGTTCTGATTACATGAATGAGGCAAAAATGGGTTTGGCTCGCCTTGGTTGGCACGAAAATTGACTTGTTTCAAACTTGATATTAATGTCTATACGACTGAATTATGATAAAAAATGACAAATACAATACAGTTTTAAAGTATTATTCAACAAACGGAGGTATTATGCGACGTTTGCTTCGTCTGGGTACCATGCTATTCGCTTTATTGCTTATGGCTGGCACCAGTTATGCGCAAAACAAGCCGCGCGTACAAGTTTCCGGAAGAATTGCCCCTGATCAGGTGCGTATCTTCTTGAAGGACTCTATTTATCAGATTAACGGTACTCTTATGATTGCCGGTACACTGCTTATAGAGCCGGGAACTGAAGTTGTGTTTTTGGACAATGGTAGGATGATCGACTCAGTCGGTGGCCGTATCATTGCCGACGGAAATATGTCGGCCACATACAATCCTGTGGCTCCAGCGCCCGGTGTTGATTTTAATGACAGCCCATATTACACGGGCAATAGTGTTGTTACAATCGGCACAAAATCAGAGTTCAGCATTGCAAATGGTAAGCGCAATGTAATTTTCAACGTGACACTCAATGAGAATGCATCCGGTAATATAACCGGTGTTTCTAATTTGGGTAATACCAATGACACTCCTGAAAGAGGAGCAATCGCAGGTGGTCGCGTTATTTCTCCAGAGCGTGCCATCATGTTTATGGCTTCACGCTTATTTGAGAACGATGATGTAGTTCGCTTCCAACCATGGAAGAGAAAAGGTGGAAATTCCCCTAACATCACACAGGGTACGATCACATTCCGCGGACAAGCAGTGAATGATTATTCTCGTGAATGGGGACATATCATTGTATTGCCCGGTGCTCGTGCAGCATATTTTAGAAACGTGACATTCAAAGATTTCCGTAAGGATACCACAGTAGACAATCGTTTCTACTATGATACACTCGGTCTGTCAGGTGTACTAAAAAATTCCACAATCAATTTGAACAAAGAAACATTGAAGTGGACAAATGGATCAGGTGGTGCATTGACATCATTCTCCGTTCGTACATGGTTGGTTGACTGTAGATTCGAAAACAACATGGCTCGTTTCCGTGGTGGAGCTCTTCAAATGGTGCAAGCACCATATGGAACAGGAGCATATCCTGATACAGCCGGTTTGGGTTTGACTTTCTATCAATCAGATAAGAATCCTAATATCACAAATCCTGATGGATCTGTTGTTCGTGAGAATGACAGTATTATAGTATTAGATATGCTTGATACAGATGGTACCCCTTCAAGTGAACCATTGGTATCAAGAAACGATGCTCGTCGTCAATCAGTTGATGATCCACGTATCGCGGTTTATCTAGGCCGCATTCGTCGTTTGACATTTGACAATAACCGTACACTTGTTGCTTATGTAGATACAGTAACAGTAGGTGGACGTCAAATTCTTGCAGACAATACAGTTAAAAGAGTAAAAGTTGATTCAACTGATGGCCAACCTACAGACTGGAAAAATCAGGCTTGGGGTGGTGCTATGTACATTGGTGGCCGATTTGATGATGAGTACAGAAGACTAGAAATTGGTCTTGGCGTAAACGACTCAATTCGTGTCAACACACTTAATCCATTAAATGACCAAATTCGTTTTGGTGAGAAGGATTTTGTAAGGTTCACAAACAATAAAGTACTTAACCTACAAGACAGATTAAGCACTCGCGGTGCGCGAGGTGGTGGATTGTACATTGGTGCATATACATCAGTTATCATCAATGGAGAGTTTGAAAATAACTCAGCAGAAACACCATTCTTATCTCCAAAGAACAATGCAGATTATGCATTGGGTGGAGGTATCTTCCATGAAAACACTTATGGACGTTTGCAAATCCGTGGTAGTTCCGCTCAAGGTACTAAGTTCAAGAATAATAGAGCTAGTTCTGGTGGAGCAATCTACGTAGATGGTAATACAGACCCTCGTCCTTCACCAATCATTGGTGGTTCCGACTCACCATTCCCAAGAATCAGAGATTATGGTCGTAGAATTGATTTTGAAGACAATAAAGCTCTTGCTCATGGTGGTGCTGTTTACACAAAGCGTAACATGACTTCTTATGGTGCTGGTGGTTTCATCAATGACTTGCCTTTGGCTCAATCATATGGACCAGGATTCAGCATCAACTATCTCCGAAACACTGCAGGCTTCTCAGGCGGTGCTATTGCAATTCATTTGCCAAGTATCGAACCACCGGTTCCAGCATGGCAGAGAGTTGTAAGAGTTGTACGTAGTGATTTCCGCAATAATAGTGTTGGTGCAATTGGTATCAATCCTACTATTGAAGAGAAGAAGTTCGTACGTGGTGGTGGAGCTTTGTATTCATTGAATGCAGATCTCAACCTTGTTAAAGGTACATTGTTCGAAAACAATAGCGTGATCAATGGTTCAGGTGGTGCGATTGCAATGATCAATCCATTAACATCATCTGACCGCATGTTTATTTCTGATGCTGATAAATTTACGGTAGAAGCAGACGGTACAATCAAGATTGGCACTTTTGTTTCAAATGATTCATTGTTCGACAACAAAAAAGTTGCTGCAGTACCTGCAGATGTACGTATGTTGACAAGATTCATCAACAATAGCTCAGATATCAATCCTGATGAACGTTTGATGGGATCAGGTACTTCACAAATCGGTGCAAACTTCATCGATGTGAAGCGCTATCACCCAGGTTACATTTCAAATCCTTCACCTTCCGGGCTTCGTGAAAACGGTATCGGACTTGGTGGTGCGATTTATATTCTCGACAGTGTTGTTAAAGATAGATTCTTTAGAAAGGATACCATCTTTTTCAACCGTGTTCGTATCCAAAACAATCAAGCATTTACTGGAGCGGCTGTTTATTCTGATAACTACGCATTGGCACTTGTATTTAAGCGTTCTTTGATTACCGGTAATGTGGCTCATTCAAAGATCGGAAGATCACAAGATGTAATTGGAGGTCCATTTGTATCAGGTACAAATCAAGCTTCAAGCGATCTAGCTGGTGCAGTACTTTACGGAGAAATCGTTGGTCCAATTCCTTTCAGAAGCTATCATGAAGCTGGTAATGCTATTCATAGCAATGACGCACGCTTCTTGATTCGTCTACCGGATGCACCAAATACAAAGGGTGTATTGGCAGGCGGTTACGGTACCGGAAATGGTGGTGTTGATACACTCCGTGGAAATTACTGGGGCCGCACTGAAGCTAATATTGCGACTATTCTTCCAACTGCACAGCCTGGCTTTGCAAATGGAGCTGTACAAGAAACATTCTTCGTACGTGGTAATGGTCAAACACATCTTCGCTTTATCAATAGAGCTTCATATACAGATGCACAGTCAACAGAGCAAGGTCCATTTGATTACAATGCGACCAACTCACAAGGTAGACCCGGATTGGATTATAACTATAAGCCAATCTTAATCGGCAAAGTACCAGATACTTTGTTGATGGCAGGTATGGTATATGATATGTTCGATAAAGGAACAGATATCAAAACAGCAGATTACTCAGTACGCAGAAGATCTCCAATTGAAGATTTTGCAGTTGGTATACCACCAATTCTTAGAACCTATCCTTTGAGTGCAACTCAATCATCAGGAAAAGTAGTTCGTAGAATGCTTCGTGATCCATTCGCGACAGATTCAGCAAACTATGAAAATGGTGGTGTGAATATTCTTTGGAAAGAGTTGCGCAAACTTCAAGGTGAATTTGCAATTGATCACAGATCTGGTGAATTCACACATCCAATTGGATATCCATTGTTCCTTGAGTCAAGAGCTCAATATAATGGTGAAGACATTAACACAAATAATGACGATCCATTGCTATTGAATGAATCAGTCTTCTTTGTTATCAATGACTCTACCGGTGATTATGTACGTGTTAACATGAAGCAGATGACAGATGTACAAACAACAGACAATGACGGTGCATATCCTCGTGAATATCTCCGTGGTCGTGTTGACTTTGTTGCTGACTCAGCAGAAAGAACAGGTACAACCTCACGTGTTCGCCGCTTCTATGAAGGTTTGGTAAACTATGGTGGAACAAATTCACTTCTTCCTTTCATCGCTGACAATCCTGTTTCAGAAGACAGTGCAGCACTTGGAAGCAGAAGATGGGAAATGCAACTTGATAATGATAGAACACATAACTATGGTGATGACAGAGTAACTTATATCAACCGTGCATCATTGCCTGCTTCCATTCCAAATGGAGCAGTAACATATTATGCAGGTGAGAATTACAATTCGCTTCCTGTTCGCCCAGGTGACCATATTCGTGTTATTTCACGTTCAGTATTGTGGAGAGAAGGTGTGAATGAAGCTATCAATAAAGGTATCTCATTCCGCATCAATGGTTCCGTTCCTGGTCCAGTTTGGACTGGAAGTGCTATAAGCGTTGCTAATCCACAGGTAAATCCAATATTCTTTACATCTTTCAAAGACAAAGTATTTGTCAATGAAGATATAAATTATAATCGTGCATCAACAGCTGGTCAAAAAATCGGTCGTGATACAATCTTCGTTATCACAGCGGTTGATTCAAACAAGATGTATGATCCACGTTGGGCTATGAACTTGAGAAATGGAGATAATAATATCTTCACACAACTTGAGTACACATGGATGCCCTTGTTCCAAAACGGAAATGGTACATTCACAGCTGACACTGCATCTGCAAACAAATTGACAGGTATTCGCCGTTGGTTGAAAGCAGATACTGTATGGACAAATGAACTTGTGAACACACATCCATATTATGGAGCAACTGGTCGTATCGCATTGTTCGGTAAGCCATCAAATCCATATGTGGTACCAGGTGGTGAGTATGTACAAGTTACAGCACAAAACTGGGCACCTAACTTCAGAGGTACAGATGCAATCAGAGGATTGAATCTTACCGATGCAGCCAAAAATGCATTGATGGGAACATCATTGACAGGTGCAGAACTTGAAGCAGCATTCACAAAGAATGTAGTATCTAAGTTCATTTACTTGTACCCATCATATTATCATGCACAAGCATATGATTCTGAAAATGCACGTTTTGCAAATCAGGATACAGTAGACTTTGGCAATGCAACAAGAATTACGTATCGCTTCTCTATCCATGTGATCGACAGCGCTCCGGTATTCAAACCTACATTGCTCACAAGTGCTACATGTGCTGCAGCTGGTGCAAGCCAGAACTTATTCGTTGCGAACGTAACTGACTCATTAAGATTTTTCGTTGACTTTGAAACAGATGACGAAGCAGAAGACCTAGCATCTATTGCAGATGGTTGGGACTTCCGCTACGGCCGTACATCATACTCATTTGAATCTAAAGCAATTCGTCCAAGCGATGACTTAGCGACAGACGAGTTGTCACAAACAAAACCATCTTGGATGGCAGATTCATATTTGTTTACAGCAACAGGTCAACCAAGTTCATTTGGTTTTGACTTTACTACATTGGGTCATTTAAATGTAAGAGTTCAAAGAGCTCAAGCAATTACAATGCTCACACCAAAAGATGCAGTAGCAAGAGTAAATGGTGGATTGAATACAGACACAACAATCACAATCGTTGTAAACGATGGTCATAGTGGTGTGTCATATTTGACTAAGCGTATCTTTATCAATGTTTCACCTGAAATCAGAACAACAAGTCTGCCAACAGCGAAGGAAGATTTGGATTACAATCCAGCATTGTTGGACTTCACAAAGAGAATCGAATATTTTGATCCTAACTTTGGTCAGGCACAAACATTCGAATTGATTTACGCAGATGAAGCAAGAACATCAGTTCCTAAAGATCCATGCTTTGCAGAAGCAGGCGAATGGGATCTGACAAATGTCAAGACAACACCAAAATGGTTGAAGATCAATCCTAAGAGCGGTCTTCTCTATGGTACACCTGGCGTAAAAGATGCTCCACGGATTGGAGCAGGTGCAGAGAAGGTAACAGTTCTCATTACTGATGCAGGTGGATTGACAGACCTTCGCGTTATCAACCTTGAAGTAGAAGAAACAAATCATAAGCCAAGAACCATCACCTCTCCTGCAATTCGTTGCATCGCGAATGGTGAAGAATATCAAGATTCCATCATGGTTGGCGATATTGATTTGCTTCGTGAGACTCCAAGTGAAGCAAAAGAATCAGTTACAGTTTCAATCGATCCTCCGATCGGCAACTTGACACTTGAGCCTTCAGTTATCAATGGTTCAAAACCTGATTCAGCATCAGCACTTAACAATAAGATTACAATCAAGTCAAATGGTCCTTTGAACATACCTTCAAACTTGATCACAGATGGTAAAGTTACTATCCGTATCAAGGCAGATGATGGCACGGATCAAACATACTACACATTCAAAGTGAATGTTTCTGATGTAACTGATTTTGTGACAACAATTCGTGTTCAAAACAATGCAGGTGCATATCAGGATCTTTCATTCGGTACAGCTAGAAATGCCACAACCGGTGAAAAAGAGCCAGATGCAGGCAAACTTGATGCAAACTATTGTGAATTTGAATTACCTCCATTCCCACCAACGGATGTTTTTGATGCTCGCTGGACGATTATCAAAACAAATGGTATTCATCGTAATATCTTCCCGACAGCGGTTAGTGGCGATAAGTCAACTACAATGTACAAAGCACGCTTCCAGTCAGGTGCAGAGCTTGGAAACACATCTCCAGCTACACCAATTACATTGACATGGAAGATGTCAACTGTTCCTTCACGCACAGATTCAAGACGTAATCCAAGCGGTGGTTCATGGAGAATCATGGATGGTGGTTCATTCGACTACTTCCAGTATGACATGGCAACCGGTACAGGAAAGAAAAACGCCTTGATCGATGCAGAAGCAACAGGCGATGACTTTAAGATTACTATTAAGCCTGACTTCATCAATTCTTTCGTGATTCTCTATGATCATGCAAGCAATGTAAACGAAGATCAACCTACATCAGTAATGGGTCAGTCTTTGGTATCAGAAGCAAATCCGAATCCGGCAAATGAAACAGTGAACTTTGCAATCACCTCTTCAAGAGAGAATGTATCAGTTCAAGTGTTTGATCTTCTCGGAAATATTGTCAACACATTTAATGCAGAACTTGGTGTTGGAACTTCCAACGTTTCTTGGAATACAAGAAATAGCAACGGTTCTCCTGTTGCCCCAGGTGTGTATACTGTTAAGTTGACAATCGGAAATGAAGTAGTAATCAGAAATGTAGTAGTAGCAAGATAAATTTAATACTTAGGTAAGGCCCCCTCGAAAAGGGGGCCGGTCCTGAGTAAAATAATGGAGACAACAATGAGAAATTTTATAAGAAAATGTATATCGTTGCTTGCTGCGCCGCTACTGCTTGCTTCCGCATCTCAGTATGCAACAGCTCAACGTATTTTTGATGAATTTGATGCTCCTCAGGTAGTTTCAGGCAAACTGTACATAGATTATGGTATTGCTCCAAACTCTTTGAGCACATATTATTTGGCACCTTATCGCGTAGACCTTCCATATCAGGAACTCACAGGTGGTAATGCCATAGTTTTCAATGGAACAAATGATGAAGGTGATTTTTCCTTGTCAGTTGGTTCCGGAAATCCTAACAATGAAGTTCCATTTGATATTAGCTATGCTGGTAATACTATAAACAGCATGCAGGTTACAACAAATGGATATGTTGCATTGAATAGCATTGCAGGTGTTTCGAAAGATCCGTCTGAATTATTCAAAGGCGATAACAATACAATGGTTATTGCTCCTTATTGGGGTGATCACATTGTAAGAACTGCTAGTGATGTAGGATTTACACCATCAGAAGTAACATGGAAAGTTTGGGGTTCTGCTCCAAAGAGAAGATTGACAATTCAATGGAAGAACTTGAATGTCAATGTTAAAAATGATGGAAATGATGCAAGAAGAGTTGGTAGCTTCCAGGTTACATTCTATGAAAGAAATATTCCGGGAGATGTTGCATTTAATCCTGCAAGCTATAATAAGCATGCTGACTTTGAATTTGCTTATGGTGGATTCACAGGATTGGCAACAGATGCTATTGGTGCAGCTGTTGGTATCAATGATGATGAAAAAGCTCGCTGGATTAATGGATTGTCATGGTCAGACCAAACAACTGCTTCTACATCTAAAGATCTGAGCATTGCTTGGCCTGTATCAGGTACATCATTGAAGACGATTCGTTTTGAAGCATATCAGCGTTCTATTCCAATCAATCCAAATGATTTCTTCTCACGTTTCCTTCTTGGATCTGACAGAGATGATGGATACTATACACTTGATTTGGATAGATTCAACTTTGATTTTACATTTGGTGGTGTAAGACAAAACAATATGTGGGTTTGTATTAATGGTTATACAACATTCTCCAATCCACAAATTTTCTCACACATCGTCAATGACAATCCTCAAGGTTTGTTCTTAAACAGTTCATCATATCCATTTAATGTAATTGCTCCATTCTGGGGTAATCACATCTATCGTTTTGGAAATGAACCAACAGTACCATCTGCAAATGGATTCTATATGAATTCTGAAATTTCTTATGTAGTGGTAGGTTCATATCCAAACCGTCGTTTGGTTGTACAATGGAAGAATTTGAATGTTATGGATAGAACATTACCAAATTCTGTAGCAAACTTCCAGGCAATATTCTACGAAGGTGTTGATGAGCGTTATCCAAACAACTATGCAGGTGCTGTTGAATTTGCATATGGTGATGTTGGAAACAATACACAAACAACAGCCCGAGAAGTAAATGTCAAAGGAGCATCAGTTGGTATCAAAGGAAATCTTGGTACAATGAATCCTGCAGTTTCTTCAGACTACTTAAATGGCTTGTCATACAATGCTCCTCAGAATTCACGTACCTCAACAGTATTGACAGATGGATGGCGCCCAAGTGGTGGAACAGGTTCATCAGAAGGTCGTCGTATTCTCTTCCGTGGCATTCCTCGCTTTGTAGTTCCTACATGGGGCGATGGTGATGCGGATTTGACACAACTTCGTACACGCAAGCATGCAGGTTTGCCACAAAATCGTTTTGTGACAGTAAATGATGCTCGTTTGGTCATGCGTTGGTTGGTAAATGATGGAAGTCTTCCTGATTCACTCAGAAAAGACACTCTCCAATATGGAAATTCTTATCATGCAGACGTAAACCACAATGGACGATACTACTACAGTTCACGTTCATGGGACAATTTGAACGATGTTAGAACATGGAAGCGTCCAATTGATATGGATACATTTGGTATTCGTATCCTTTGGGATTCCACAGAAACATTGACAACATTGCCTCCTGATGCAGGTCCACTACGTTTGATCTATTATGAAGCAACATCATTGGATGCTGCTTTGATTCTTCACTATAATGCAGGTAGAGTACCTTCACTTCCTTGGTTGTGGGATACAATTCCTTCATATGGTAAAGTAATTGCAGGCAAACCTTCATCACCAATAGCTTTTGGTGCACCTGTTGCAACAAATGATGGTGGAAAGATTGTACCTGTATATGCAACAGCAAAGTCAAACAAAGCATTTGCATTCTCAATTACATTCAATGGCAAAGTGATGTCATCAGAAGTTGGTGCTAATAATACCAATGACTTGATCATCAATGATGCTAAAACAGTACACTTTGCAGCTCCACAAGTATTGAACATCAATGAACCTATTGCATTTATCAAGATAGATTCAGACGATGAACTTGTAGCTGAGAAAGTAATTGTAAATGATGTTGCACTTGGTAAAGAGAATATTGAGCAACAGAACGGTGTAACCGGTGCTATTGCCACATATCCAAACCCATTCGATCAAGAAGTTACAGTATCAGTACCTGCTGAATTCAAAGGCGGAGTATTGTCAGTATCTGATGTAAATGGTCGTGTGATTGGAACATTCTCACTCAATCAAGAGACATTGAC
>SXZI01000106.1 GCA_005788035.1 Bacteroidota bacterium | reverse complement strand
GGCCATGGCGAACATGCTCATTCACTTGCACTTGAATGGGGTTTGATGGCGGGATCTTTGGGTGTTGCAATCATTGGAATTTTGATTGCTACTACATTGTATAAAAAATCTTCCACAAAACCCGATGAACTGGCTTCCAAGAACAAGGGATTATATTCATTGTTGTGGAATAAATATTGGGTTGATGAAATCTATCATGCAGTTATTGTTCGCCCCACCTATACCATGTCGCTTGAAGCATTGTGGAAAATCTTTGATGTAAAAGTGATTGACGGTGTTGTCAATGGAAGCGCTAGATCAATTGCTGTATGGGCAGAATCACTGCGAAAAATTCAAACCGGCATTGCGCAAAATTATGCGCTCCTCATGTTATTGGGAATTGTCGGTATCATATTATGGATGACAATCGGATGATGAATGCCAATCAGCCCTCTGCGCAGGGTACAAATATGTTGCAATCGATGAGTGAGCGCACATTGTCACTTGTGATTTACTCCATTTCCATCATTGTTGTGATACTTGTGGCATTCCTGCTGTATGTTCCACAAGCGATAACCATTGAAGGGTTGAATGTGATGGTATTGCCGAAATTGAATGCGTATATCAATTCTGCGTGCACAATTCTATTGACACTTGGATTTTATTTCATTCGCAATAAGCGCATAGCGGCTCATCGAATGATGATGATGAGCGCTTTCGGATTATCCATACTTTTTTTGTTGTCTTATGTGGCGTATCATTCACAGGCACCTTCCACCGCATTCGGTGGTGAAGGAATTATACGCATCGTGTATTTCACGATCTTGATCACGCACATAGTTTTGGCGGCAATTATAGTTCCTTTGGCATTGTTCACATTGCTCAGGGCATGGAGATCCGAGTTTCCACTGCATAAGAAAATAGCTCGTTGGACATTACCTATTTGGTTATATGTCACCATTACTGGAGTCATCGTCTATCTCATGATTTCTCCGTATTACACAATGGGGCAATAAGATCATTCATTTGATTGAATTGCTTCTTCGAATGTATTCACAACTTTTGTCAGTTCTTTAGAGTAAAGCATGCCACATACTGATTCTGCAGGATTGCTGTTTTTGCCATTATTCCTGCCACTATTGGGATTCCTCTCGATACTTTTCATCGACAGAGTTCAAGAGAAGGCGATAAAATATGTCACATTGATTTTCTCATTGTTGACATTCCTTGCTTCACTTCCTTTGTGGTTTGTGTTCAATGATGGAATCGATGGTTTCCAATTTTATTCCAATATTCCTTGGATCCCTTCCATTGATGCAGGATTCAGAATTGGATTGGATGGGATGTCGCTATTACTTGTTGTCCTTACCACATTCATCATGCCCATAAGTATATTGGCATCATTCCAACCAATTGGCAAAAGACTCAAAGAATATTATGCCATGATGTTATTATTGGAATTCGGGATGCTTGGGGTTTTTGTATCGCTTGACACAATGTTGTTTTATGTGTTCTGGGAGCTTATCCTCATTCCAATGTATTTCTTGATTGGGATTTGGGGAGGTAAAGACAGAATCTATGCTGCGGTCAAATTCTTCCTTTATACATTGGTTGGTTCATTGTTGATGCTCATCGCGATAGTGTGGATGGGATTATATGCAAAATGGACTCCTGGCGGACATTTCACCACTGACTTCTTGATATTAAAACAATTGGCTCCAGGCATTCCTTTGGATATCCAGATATGGTTGTTCTTGGCCTTTGCATTATCATTCTGTATCAAAGTACCTTTATTCCCATTTCATACCTGGCTTCCAGATGCACACGTTCAAGCGCCTACGGCCGGGTCCGTCATTTTGGCCGGCGTATTGCTTAAAATGGGTACATATGGACTAATCAGATTCAATTTAGAATTGTTCCCACAAGCACTGCATGAATTTGCGCATCCAATAGCATGGCTTTCTGTTATAGGTGTGATTTATGGTGCATTGGTGGCAATGGTGCAAACAGACATCAAAAAACTTGTTGCATACTCATCAGTTAGTCACTTGGGTTTTGTTGTATTGGGTATTGTCTCAGTCACACCCGAAGGTTTGCAGGGTGCCATCATTCAAATGGTGAATCACGGATTGTCAACAGGTATGTTATTCCTTTGTGTGGGTGTGCTATATGAGCGTCGACATACAAGAGAGATTGCGGATTTTGGTGGAATCACAAAGGTGATGCCGAAGTTTGCTGTGATGTTTACCATTGCCATGATGGCATCCGTCGGTCTTCCCGGATTGAACGGATTCATCGGAGAATATCTCACATTGTTTGGCTCATTTCAATCAAAGTTTTTGAATAATCCTTGGTATAGCATTTTTAGTGCATCGGGAGTGATCTTCGCTGCTGTGTACTTATTGTGGATGTTCCAAAGAGTTATGTTCGGCACGAATGATAATCCAAAGAATCATGGTTTGACTGATCTAACCAAAAGTGAGTATTGGCAATTGGTGCCGCTTGTGATTTTCATTGTATGGATCGGTGTCTATCCAAAGACATTCCTTTCAAAAACTGAATTATATGCACAGACATTGGTTGGATCAATCGAAAAGACAGTTCTTGGTACATCGGCATATCCCAAGATCAAAGCTCAAAAGATTCAAGAGCATGTCAATCACAAATCCGGTCATTGATCACGTATCACCAAGGAATCAACACATGGCAAATCTTTTAAAGAAAATATTTGAAAGACCGTATGATTGGAAGAAGAACGGTCATGACACAACTGATCAATGGAAATATGTTCGCATTGGAGACACTGTCGAATTTGCGATGACGGTCACCGAGGATGTTGTATATACAGTGGAAGCATTGTATCCTGAGACGCAAGAAGCGATGATCAAGCGAAAGACAAATGATGGCACGAATGGCGAGACATATCGCGTTGGTGTTGTCATGCTAAGACCAACTAAGTCCTGATCAACATGTTCATTACACGAGAAATAAACCAAGGAATAGAGGAATGATACAAGATTTACTGTTGACCGCACCGTTCACATTCTTGTCTGCGATGGCTATCATCGCGATGGTTGTGGATGCATTGATCAAGAATAGTGCTCGCATCACATTCTTGTTCAGCGTGATCACATTAATCGTATCCGGCATATTGGCCATTGCAACATTTGGTCAACATGGGATCGGATTCAATGGCATGGTCACCGGTGGTGGTTTTGCATCTTATTTTGATGTATTGTTTTCGCTTGGTGGACTCCTCACCATTTTTGCGGCACGTTCCTATTTGCAAAGAGAGGGAATAGAGCATGATGAATTCTATTCTCTTGTATTGTTCGCCATTGGTGGTATGATGTTGATCGGACATTCCAATAATCTTTTGAGTTTATTCATTGGAATAGAGATTATGTCCGTTGTGTTTTATGTCCTTTCTGGCTATATGCGTAGTTCTGTTGCTTCAGTGGAAGCTTCATTGAAATATTTTCTGCTTGGTGCATTCTCGACAGGATTCTTGGTCTATGGTATGGCATTGATATATGGCGCAACAGGCAGTATGGATTATAATCACATAGCAATGAATATTACTCGTGGTTCACTTCCATTGGAGTCTTTATTGCCAATTGGCATCGCATTGATGGTTATTGGATTAAGTTTCAAAGCAGCGGCATTCCCATTCCATCAATGGGCTCCCGATGTGTATCAAGGAGCGCCAACGATTGTCACAGCATTTATGAGTACGGCAGGGAAGGCAGCGGCATTCGCTGCATTCATGCCCATGATCATGGTGCTCATGCCTGCTGCGACCGCCAAATTACAAATGACATTTGCAGTATTGTCTGCTGCAACAATGCTGATTGGAAATATCAGTGCGCTTGCACAATCAAATATCAAACGCATGTTGGCATTTTCATCTGTTGCACATGCCGGTTATCTCATGATGGGCTTGGTAGCAGGATCTCAGTCTGGGTATAGTGGAATTATGTTCTACCTAACTTCCTATATGTTCATGCAAATCGGTTCATTTATTATTGTTGGATTGCTTGAGCGTCGCGGTGAAGAACATTTGGAAATCTCGGACTATGCTGGCCTTAGCAAGAAACATCCGGTATTGGCTGCATTTATGACAATTTTTATGTTCTCATTGGCTGGTATTCCTCCATTTGCGGGATTCTTTGGAAAGTATTACCTCTTTACAGCTGCAATTGATGCCGGTTATTTATGGCTTACTATCATAGCGGTTCTTTCATCAATCATATCAGTGTATTTCTATATTGGCCTCATCGTGAAGATGTATTTCAATGAACCTGAAAAAGAAATGCCTGATACTGAGATCGGACTTTCGGGTATGTCTCTTGTGATTACAATTGCCGGCGTAATCATACTCGGAATAATGCCATCCGGTATTTTATCGATTGCAAATGCAATCTTTGGCCACTCATCACATTGATTTCACCATTCGGAATAGAAGATTATGATGCATATAGCTGAACGTATTTCCCGCCTGGGAACAGAAACTGCATTTGAAGTACTTGTTCGTGCTCGTGCTTTGGAAGCCCAAGGGAAAAGCATAGTACATTTGGAGATAGGCGAACCTGATTTTGATACACCACAAAATATCATTGATGCTGCAAAAAAAGCTCTTGATGATGGCTTCACTCATTATGGACCTTCCGCCGGATTGCCCGAAGCTCGTCAAGCTGTTGCAGATTATATTAAGCGCACGCGTGGAACCGAATATGCACCCACTGAAATCGTGATCACTCCCGGTGCAAAGCCCATCTTGTTTTATGGGATGATGGCTGTGATCGATAAAGGCGATGAAGTGATTTACCCAAATCCTGGTTTCCCGATTTATGAATCTGTGATAAATTTCCTTGAAGCAATTCCGGTCCCTTTGCCATTAAAAGAAGAAAAGGAATTTCGTTTCGACATTGCGGATTTGGAAGCTCGAATCACTCCCAAAACAAGAATGGTGATCATCAATACGCCTCAAAATCCAACAGGCGGAATTCTCACGAAAGAAGATTTGCAGCGCATAGCGGAACTTGCCGTGCAGCATGACTTCATCGTTCTAAGTGATGAAATTTATTCTCAAATCACCTATGATGGATTTGTGCACGAAACAATCACGCAGTTTCCAGGAATGAAAGAGAGGACGATCCTTCTTGATGGATTTTCCAAAACATTTGCAATGACCGGTTGGCGTATGGGTTATGGATGCATGCCTGAACATATTGCACAAGTTGTGGCCAAGTTGCAAACCAATTGCACAAGTTGCACGGCGAGTTATAATCAAATTGCTGGAATTGAGGCATTGTCTGAAAGGACTGATGCAAAAGCCGCTGAATTTGTAGCTGAGTTCAAACGCAGAAGGGATGTAATTGTGGAGTCTTTGAATGCAATGCCGGGAGTGCGTTGCCATTCACCAAAAGGTGCATTCTATGTCTACCCAAACATTGAAGGCACAGGCATGACTTCTCAGGAATTTGCTGATTTTTCCCTCTATGAAGCCGGTGTTGCTTGCCTAAGTGGTACTGCTTTTGGAAGTAATGGCGAAGGTTTCGTGAGATTCTCTTATGCAAATTCTGTTGAAAATATTGAAGAAGCCATGCGGAGACTCGCTCAAGCATTGGCCAAACGAAGCTAATAATGTTTTGAAAGTAAGGCGTCTAAATGACGCCTTTTTTGTCTATGAACCAAGTGCATACACAACTGGAATCCCCATTTTCATTGCTCAATGAAGAAAGAGCAGGAAAGATCATGGCTTGTGTTTCCAGAAGACAACCAACTCTGACGATTGTGCTTGAAAATGTTCATGATCCTCATAATGTATCTGCTGTTTTGCGATCATGTGATGCCGTTGGGGTTCTTGACGTACATTTAGTTTATCATTCCGGACAATCCTTCCCTGAGCTCGGAGAGAAAAGCTCGGCAAGCGCAAGGAAATGGGTGCTGACTCATAAGCATGATAATATCGAATCCTGCTATGCTTCTCTAAGGTCACAAGGGAAGACGATACTTACTACTGCAATGGGGAATGAAGCTCGCTCACTGTATAGCGTTGATCTCACTAGCCCAATAGCTATTGTCTTCGGAAATGAGCATGCAGGCGTTTCTGAAGAGGCAATCGCAAAGGCCGATGGAAATGTATTGATACCCCAAGTTGGCATGATTCAAAGTTTGAATATTTCAGTAGCTTGTGCTGTAACTTTATATGAAGCATTTCGTCAAAGGTTGCACCATGGTATGTATGATTCCCCTCAAATGGATCAGCGCATGCTGGACGATTATCTCAATATTTTTGCACTAAAGTAAGGATTGATTTCATGGAAAATGTAGAGTACACGATTGCAAATCCAGTCAAACGTTTATTGGCTTATATCATCGATTCCATCTTCATTTCTATTGCCTCAATCATTGTGTTGTTTGTAATTGGTCAAGGATCTGATTTGACAGCAATAGTTGAGTCTTCAGGTGATAATATTGAGAATTTGATTGAAAATCTTGTGCCGATCATTCAAATTCTTACAGGGATACAACTTACACTTGGCGTATTGTACTATGGGGTGTACCAGGCAATTTCCAATGGTGCTACGCTCGGTAAAAAATTATTGCATATCAGAATTGTGTCCATTGATGGAAGTGAATTCTCCATACTCAATGCCATTTTGCGATATATTGTCAATGCAATCTCCATGCAATTATGCTTTCTCTTGGGTTTTGTGATGTTCTTTACCTCATATAAACAAGCACTTCATGACTTACTCGTAAAAACCACTGTAGTTGATGAGTGATTCGGTGAAGATTATGTCAAGATCATCAAGAATCCTTGTAATAATCATGGCTTTTTGCTTGTCAGTCATTGTTTTGGGATTTGTTCTTCATGAATATCCACCCGACAGGTATATGTATGTGCCTTGCTTGTTACACTTGACAACTGGTCTTCATTGTCCCGGATGCGGGTCTACTAGAGCTGTTTCATCTATCTTGCATGGCGATGTAGCACTGGCTCTAAAAAATAATCTCCTCATAATCCTATGGGGTCCATATCTCATGTATAGAGGAACTCAGTCAGTTCGTTCATGGATTGATCAGGAACCCAAACAGATTTGGGAACCACCGAAACGTTCAATCTTTGCATTCTTGATTCTTACGCTCGTGTATACCGTCCTAAGAAATCTCCCCATACAAGCGTTAAACTCCTTGCTTGCTCCAATCGGGAATTAGCATTCTGAACTATTCATGAGGATGTGTACAAGATGCTCCAGTCCTTTCTTGTCTTCTTCATCAAACCTAGCAAGTATCGGGCTGTCAATATCCAATACTCCAATCAAAGCCTCTCCTTTGAATAAAGGAATTACAATCTCTGATCGGGAATCCACATCGCAGGCAATATGTCCCGGAAAGTTATTCACATCTTCTACAATAATGGTGGATTTATTCACAGCCGAGCTACCGCAGACCCCCTTTCCCATAGGTATACGCACGCAAGCCGGCTTACCTTGGAAGGGTCCAAGGAGTAATTCTTTGTTTTTCATCAGATAAAAACCAGACCAATTTATGTCGTTAAGGCTAAAAAAGAGTAAAGAAGCCATATTTGACATATTTGGTAGAAATTCGCGCTCTTCTCCTATGAGGGCAGTTAGTGATTTTGCTAACTGACTATAGATCAATGACTTAGGAATATCGTTGTTTTGTTGATTTATTGTAAACATTTGATTTGTAAAGAATTATGAATAGAAATTAAGAGTAATTTAATTGGCAAAGTTCCAAAATTTTCTGAAATTGCACATCTGCTTAAGGAATTGATGTTCTGCTTTTAGCATAAAGAGCAGTTTTTTCACCACTTATGAACATCATTTTCCACAGCAATAATTGGGTGCTCATCTGACTCTGGGGGGAGGCAGTTTGAGATTATTCATTATAAGAAGGAGGCCCCTATGCACAAACAAACATTGCACATGCATAGACAATTCCTCTCGATCAGCCGCAACAATTCAATGTCGTATCTGATTGTTTTTTTAGCGTTGGCAGTAATGTTCTTTGTCAATTCAGCAGAAGCCCGCAAGTCCAATAAAGGATATGGACCTGTTGTGCACGATTCGGTGCGCTACAGTGGCTTCCATGCAAAGATCCCAAGACAATTTGGTCCGGGTTCTTGGTATGGCAAAGAATTCCATAATCGGAGAACTGCAAGTGGTCAAACATTTGACATGTACGGTTATACAGCCGCACATCGTACATTGCCACTTGGTTCTATAGCAAAAGTGACCAGCCAAGTCACGGGAAAATCAGTACTTGTATGCATCAATGACAGAGGTCCTTATGTATATCCTCGCATCATTGATTTGTCATACACAGCTGCAGGTCAAATCGGCAAGCATTTGAACAAATTGACCGTTGAGTATTTTACTCCGGAGCATTTGTCACTATTAGGCCCTTTGACATTCAATACAGCAAAGTATTTCGGGTTCACTGCAGATCATCAGCCTATGATTGTACCCTTATATGCATGTACGAATCTTGAGGTGTTCACAGACTTTACGTCTGCTGTAAAACGCCATCAGACACGTCAGAGCATGGAACAGAAAACAGGTAATCAAGCTGTTTTGATGATTGTCCCCGATATGCCTACCGGTAAATCAAGAAAGCCGCGTATGCCGAAATACACTTATCTTGTCAGTTCAGTTAGCCCTGAGCTTGCTCAATCGATCATGCTTCCAGCTGACAAGTAAAAAACAGAGCTTCATGCTTTAAACCCCACCAAATTGGTGGGGTTTTTTGTTATGAGTTCTTCAATTGCAGGCATGACATCGTTTTTGTATCTTGCACGTTCAATTCTGCTTCACAAACATGGAATTCTTAGCCATGAGACTCATGAAACAACATATTCTCCTTGGTTTACTCCTCGGTTCTTTGATCATCCAAAGTTTTCAGTGCGCATCGCCTGATTTCACGGGTGGAAAATTGGCTTATAATCAAAAAGACTATTCCAAGGCAATGGCAGCTTTGCAAAAAGAAGTTGTCAAGAACCCCGGCAATGCCGAAGCATGGTATTTATTGGCTGATTGCCATTATCGACTGAATGATCTTCCCAAAGCAGTTCAAAATTCATTGGAAGCATCCAAAAGATCAGACAAAGAACCAATGAAAACAAAAGTTGCAGATCAATTATTCTTTCTTTGGGCGGAAATTTATAATAAAGGTACAAATGCGTACAATGAATTTCTTGGAAAAGACAAGTCCGGCGATGTGTCTGAAATGATATCTCTATTGGAATTGGCAATCTCATTGAAACCTGAAAATACAGAGCCCCTTGCATTGCTTGGGAATATTTATGAGCTAAAAGGAGATACAACAAAAGCCATTGCTACATATCAAGAATATGTACGCCAATTGTCTCCATATATCGAATTCATGAAAAAGAATGGTATGTCCATCGGTATGTCCAGAGAAGAAGTTTTGAGAGTGTTGGGAAAGCCAATAACTTCAAGAGCATTTCCGGATAATAATGGTGATTCATTGATCCTTGACAAAATGCTCGTGAACAATGAAGAAGTATTTCTCTCTTCTTTCAAAAAGGAAGGAGGGAAGGCAATCTTGGAAGGATTGAGGACACAGTTACCAAAAAACTGGCTGAGTCAAGAAAGGGAACGCTTCTATTCCATGAATATTCGACCATTTGTCAATCTTGCATATCTCTACTATGGTTCGAAATCATTGGATAAAGCAGTTGAAATAATTGAGTTTACTTTGTCTGTTAATCCAACGGATGATGACTTGGCAAGTTTGAAAATCCAGATATATGATGAACAAGGAAAATCAGATGAAGTATTGAAATCTTTGGAAGTGGCAGCAAGTAAAAATCCGAATAATAAATTGTACCTTGAACAATATGCTCGTGTTTTGGCTCGGCAAAAACAGTATGATAAAGCCATTGCCAATTATGAAAAAGCACTAGCAATAGATCCAAATTTTGAGAATGCCATTTTCAATATTGGTGCTTGCTATGTAAATAAGGCAGTTGACATCATCGATGAGGAAAACAAAAAAATCGATGCGAATTCAAAATATAAACCAGATGAAACAAGATATTTTCCATTATTGAACAAAGCTGCGGATTATTTCTCTCAGTATAGAAGCAATGCCGCAAACAAAGATAATCTTGGTGTATTGCAACAATTGTCTGATATCTATCTCATCACTCGTCAAAATGAAAAATTCAAAAAATTAATCATTGATCTAGAAGCAGCTGAACCAGCGAATCTGACGAATGCTTCTTATTATGAGTATATGGGTAAAGTTTATGCGAAGCAAGGTATGAAAGACAAAGCTGATAAAGCATTCCAAATGGCTGACTTGTTGAAGAAAAACAAATAACATATTCTCTTACGGAGCTACATTTCATGGCTGAAAAAGAACAGGAACCACAACACATCAATATTGAATTGGGTGAGAAAGAGGCAGAAGGAATATATTCCAATCTTGCAATCATTCGACATTCACCTGCAGAATTCGTTATAGACTTCACCCGGATTCTTCCTGATGTTCCCAGAGCTCGTGTACATGCACGAATCATCATGACTCCTCAGCATGCAAAAATGTTGCTTCATGCTTTGACGGACAATATCATTCGTTATGAAACCGAACACGGAGAAATTCAAATGGATGGTCAAGTTGCAATCGATGCAAAACAAGTCCACTAATCAATAAGACTTCCACCAAGCCACACAATTCTGTGTGGCTTTTTTTATTTGGTTCTCAATGTGAAAAAGACGAGCCTAATTCTGATCCTTCATACTCACATGCCATATGTTCTGAATCATGGAACATGGCCACATGGTGATACATGGCTTCATGAAGTTGTGCTGGAATCATATATCCCGATTCTCAATATGATCAATGAACTACATGAAAAGGGTTTGAAAGCGCGCATTATGATAAGTTGTTCACCCATATTGAGTGAACAATTACTTCACCCACACTTCTCTGATTCACTTGTTTCATATGCTAATCGACAAATACAACAAGCAGAACACGATCTCGAGAAATTCATCAAGATTGAAGATGCACGTTGGAATATTTCCATGGGGAATTTCTGGAAAGCTTGGTATCAACATAGACTTCGGGATTTCAGAGAGGTATATTTTGAATCAATTCCGAACGCATTGGCAAAAGCAAGGGATCATCAATTGATTGAATTGATGCCGACATCATTGACACATGCATACTTACCTTTGTTGCATCAAGGGCAATCCATTCATATGCAGATCAATACGGCTATGATTCATCAGGAGCGCATCTTTGGGCATAGACCTGCTTGTATGTGGCTTCCTGAATGTGGTTATAGACCGGCAATGGATGATATGAATAGTGCATCAAATCAAGGTTTGGAAGAATATCTCATTAAGAATGGAATTCAAGCAACAATCATTGATCAATCAACAAAAGTCAACTATGTTGATGATTGGATTTCGTTGAAGATACCGGAACGATTGAGGCCCTTGCGGTCTATGCATATACAATCCTCCATTCATATGCAGCAGTCACTTGCGATATTCATTCGTCATAAAGAATTATGCTCACGTATTTGGTCTGAACAACAAGGGTACCCCGCTCATCCTGAATATCTCGACTTCCATAAGAAGGAATATGATTCATCATTGAGATATTGGAAAGTAACTGATGTAAAGACAGGTCCTGAAAATAAAGAACCATATTCTCCACATATTGGAAAAAAACAAGCAAAACAACATGCTTTTGAATTTGTTGAAGCACTCGAAGAGCATGCGAAGGCATATCATGAAATGAATGATGATGCAGGGGTGATATGTCTTGCATTTGACACTGAATTATTCGGTCATTGGTGGTTTGAAGGACCGTATTTTCTACAGAGTATGATAGAATATGTTGCTGACTCAACATTGCTAGAGATGGCAACAATATCCGAGTGCATGGGACAACAAGGGAATTTGGACAAAGTCACATGCGAATCAGGTTCATGGGGAGTCAATGGTACTGATCAAACGTGGAAGAATAATGCAACGGATATCTTGTGGGATCATATCCATGAAGCAGAACAAACATTGCATACAATTCTACAAAAGGGAATCAAGCCAAGCCCGGATAAATATCGAATTCTAAATCAAGCATTGCGAGAATTGATGCTTATGCAGGCATCAGATTGGCCATGGCTCATAACCAGAAATACGGCTTCAGATTATGCAGAACATAGATTTGCTGAACATCATTTGTTTTTTGAAGCATTGATTGCAATATATGTTCAAATGGGAGAGAGAGAACAATGCACATGGGACGAATATCATAAGCTTGAAAACATTGAAAATAAAGATGATATCCTTCGGCACATAACTATTCAAGATTGGTTGACTTATTCAGAATGAAAACGGCGAATGCCTGCTGTATATGTTGCCAAAACTTGTGTATGCAAAATATCATCAGCAGGGCATGAAGCAATATCTTTATTCAAGATGGTCAAATCCGCATCATATTTCAATGCAATGGATCCTCTGCGATATTCCATGCCTGAAGCTTCATGAGCCCAGCATGTATAACTATTGATTGCATCTTCTTGAGAAATAATTTCTTCAGGCATCCAAGCAGAATTATCATTGAATGGAATTCTTCTGCAGTATGCATCAATTCCGACAAGTGGATTTGCTGATTCAATTGGGAAATCAGAGCTACCGGCGGGATGTAATCCTTGATTGATCAAAGACTTCCACGGATATGCTTTGCTTGCTCTTGTACCCAATCGTGTTTTTGCCATAGGTGCATCACTTATGCAGTGGACTGATTGTGGTATAGCTTTGATGGCATACTCATTCATGCGAGTTATGTCTTCCATTTTGATGATCTGTGTATGTTCTATCCGTAGAATAACATCGGCGTCTGCGATGCCATCTTTGCGCAATCGCTCATATGCATTGATCACAATGTGATTTGCCATATCTCCAATTGCATGAGTGGCAATGGAAAAACCTTCTTCAATTCCACGCTTCGCTTTTTGAAATAAAGTCTCTTCATCCATCAAAATCAACCCATTATGATCAGCATCGGCATAGTGTTCGATCATAGCTGCTCCTCGTGATCCGAGAGCGCCATCGACAAAGAATTTCAAACCTGCGATACGTACAAATTCACCTCCGGCAGGCAAACATCCGTGTTCAATCCATTGATCCTGCTGAGCTTTTATGAATGATTGAATACGAACTGGTAATAATCCGTTTTCTGCAAGCTCTAGGTAAATTGGTAAGAGAGAAGGATGAACATCCATATCATGCACTTCGGTCAAACCTAATGATGAGCAATGTTTTGCTGCTGTCAAGATATTATTGATTTGCATGTCTTTGGTCAACTCAGGGATGAGATGTGCCACTATATCCATAGCATTATCAATCAGAATACCTGTAGCTTTGCCATCCTCACGTATAATGGTCCCGCCTTCAGGATTTGGGGTTGAATCTGTGATGCCTGCACATTCCATAGCTTTTGAATTAACCCAGGCAGCATGACCATCGGCTCTTCTCAAATACACAGGGGTATCCGGGAATATCGCATCCAAATCTTTGGCATGTGGATAAACTGCTTCCTTCCACAATTCTTGATTCCAACCCATGCCATAGAGCCATTCCCCTCTTAAATCTGTATGCAGTTTACAGTGATTAATCGTTTCTTCTTTTGAATGCAGATCAAATAATCGAAGACCATTGAGCAATTCACCCAATGCATGAAAGTGGCAATGGGCATCTACCAAGCCGGGCAGGACATATGCGCCGGGATATGTGTGTATTCCTTGTTCGGAAATAATGGTGACTCCTCCCGACATTTGTTCGATGCCGATGATTCTGCCACGCTCAATTGTTATGATTGCTTGGATTGGCGTCATGATATCCATCAAAAAAAAACCGGTCATGATCGGGCAAGGCCCTGCATAACCGGTTGTCCATGTTCAGTAAATTTAATTTCTTCTTCTGCTCGGATCAATTTCATCAAGATATGCAACCTTTGCAATCAATTGCTCTTCAGTTTCAACATTGCTTGCATCAGGCAAACAACAATCGACAGGGCAAACAGCAGCACATTGAGGCTCATCATGAAATGTCTTGCACTCAGTACATTTGTCAGGCACTATATAATAGAAATCCGGTTTCCAGAATTCGCCTTTGAAGTTGCCTGGAGATGTTGAATCTTCATATTGTTTATCTCCCAATGTCCAAACGGTACCACCCTCATAAATAGCATTATTGGGGCATTCCGGCTCGCAAGCACCGCAATTGATGCAATCATCGGCATTTATGTAAATAGCCATCTCTTTTTCCTCTTTCTCTATACTAGTTAAAATGGAACATCTTCATAATCACCACCTGCTGCAGGAGGTTCTTGGCCATAATTTGGTTGCTGTGGTGCGGAAGAACCACCGGCTTGACGGTCGATCCTCCATGCATTGATATTTGTGATATACACTTGGCGACCATCTTTTGTGTTCACCAATTTTCCTCGTAAATCAAATGATACTTTCACTTGATCACCTTTATTCATGGAATCAAGCAAATCACATTTGTCTTGAACGGCTTGCATTTTTATGTATTCATTATACATGCCGCTTGTTGTTTCGACCACAAATTCTCTTTTTTTGAATGTGTCTGTGATCTGTTGCGTGTCGAAGATTTCAAATAATCTTCCTTGCAATTCATAAGCCATTAGGGACCTTACTGTTTAACGTTTATCAATGATGATCAAAAATTTTGAATTCCAGAATTTTGCAGGATCAATGATTGCCATTCCACCTGAAACTCGTTCCAATAATCGAGGATTATGAGAGGAAACGATTTGATATTTTTCGGGAATCGCCAATGTGCGGACAGAACGGGCATCAATTTTAATAAAATCCTGTTCATTTAAGTTTTTTCCGGGTACAAAGGTTCCACCAATTCCAAGAAAACCTCTTCCTTCTTCGGCAATGATTCCACGTTCTTCCAAATCTCGTGCTTTGCCGATGATATAATAGTAGGTGCTTCTTTCCAACTCTATGCGTTCCTTTTCGGAAGACATTACATTCACTTGTTCTTTGAATTGATCTCTGCTTTCGGTGATAATTCCCGCATCAGCTTTCAACTGAGCAATTTCATTGTCTCTCGACAAGACCTGCTCCCGCATGGCGGATACATTGCGCTCCAATTCAGAAATTTTTCTTGTAAGGGCATCGGCATTGCTTTGCATTTGGCGAATTTTCGTGCTGCTTGCTTTGATGATTGCCTGGGATGCAGTCAAAGAATCAGACAATCGCCTTATTTTTCCAAGGATTCTGTCACGATCAGCACCCGATGAAGTTTTGATTTCCTCCATCGCTGCATAAATGTCATTGATGAAACTCGATGTTTCCATCAATTCAGTCATGAGTCTGTCCTTTTCCAGTGACAAGGCCTCGAGTTCAGCATTATCGGCAATCAATTGCTCCATTGATTTGCCATTCATGGTCACTGGTTCATCCACTTTATCTTTGCAGGATGATAACACGAAGATCATGATCATGCAGCAGGCACAATATTGGAGGACGCCCCCCGAGAGTTTTTTTGCCAAAGAATGTCTCGAATACATGAATAATCCAATGAATGGAGATAGTTGATATAACAGTGTGCAATTTACGGATTTAGGGCGAAAGTGCTATACAGAGGTTCCCCCAAAAGAGCGCTTAGACACGAAATACCGACAAGGGGTCATTCAAGAGGGCTTCAAGCCCTTTGATATCCTTTGCACCGGCAGTTGCCATATGAGGTTTTCCACCACCACCACCACCCAGTTTTTTTGCTATAATGCCTACCAATTGACCTGCAGACCTTTCTTTTGCAATATCATCCGTTGCAATGCAAACAAGTGAGATTTTTTCATCTTGTACAGAAGCTATAAGACCCAACCCTTGTTGTTTGAGGGCATTTCTGAGTGAATCACCCAATTGCTTTGCTTCGTCCATTGATAAACCATCTGCTCTAAGTGTGACAAAGCGGATTGTTGTTTCCGGGATAGTGACGGCATTATTGATTACTGAATCCAATTGGGTGGATAAATCACCAACCTTCAATCCTGAAAGTTCTTTTTCCAGAGTGCGGACAGTATCCATTGCTGATTGGATTGCATTGTCTTTGTTTATCAATTCAGATTGGAGTTTGCGAATATACTGTTCGATTCCAAATGAGGAGATTGCTTCAATTCTTCGAATTCCTGAAGCAACTGAGCTTTCGCTGATGATATGCACATACCCAATATCTGCTGTGTTCACAACATGCGTTCCGCCACAAAATTCGGAGGAGAACGATTCATCAATTGTCACGACGCGAACGGAATCTCCGTATTTATCTCCAAAGAACATTTTCACATTGGGCACTTTTCTTGCATCTTCTATAGACAATTCTCTTGTGACAACAGGAATACGCTCTCGAATTTTTTCATTGATGATTGCTTGAATATCAGCGAGTTCTTCCTGGCTTACTTTCTGGATATGGGAAAAATCGAATCGCAAAGCATCTGGACCGACAAATGAACCTGACTGCTGAACATGTGTACCAAGAACCCTCCGGAGTGCTTCATGCAAAAGATGTGTTGCGGAATGATTTTTTTGAATGTCCCAGCGTCGATCGTGATTCACTGCGAGATGGACTGTTTTGCCAATGACATCAGAAACGGGTTTATCAAGTATATGGATGAAAGCTGATCCTGACTTGCGAACATCCTCTACGTGATAATTGACATTGTCTATGGTAATGATACCGGTGTCTGAAACTTGTCCGCCCATTTCTGCATAGAACGGTGTACTATCGGTGATGAGGGATGTCTGATCGGCAAATTCCACTTTTGCTTCAAGCGTCAAGTTTTCCCAACCTTTGAATGTGGAGTGTACATCATGTTGTATGGATGCAACTTCTTGCACTATGTTCTTTCGAGCACTTCTTGATCTGGTTCTTTGCTCATTCATTAATATGGTGAATCCTTCCATATCAACGGAAAGACCTCTTTCTCTTGCGAGTAATTCCGTGAGATCGGCAGGGAAACCGAATGAATCATATAATAAGAATGCGTCTGCTCCGGTGATTACTGTACTATCATTTTTATTCATTGCCGATTGGATATCTTCAAAGCGTTCTAAGCCACGATCTAGTGTTTGAAGGAAGCTTTCTTCTTCGGCTTTGATTACGCGTTTTATATGCTCTAGATTGCTTGGAACTTCGGGAAATACATCGCCCATGGTTTTGGATAATACATCGGTCAACTGATACATCATCGGGGAACGGAATCCAAGATTACGGGCATAACGGCAAGCACGACGAAGAATGCGACGAAGAACATAGCCACGCCCTTCATTACCCGGCATTGCACCATCGGCAATCGAGAATACCAATGTTCTGATATGATCGGCAATGACTCGCATCGCAATGCCATTTTTATTGTCGAGATCTCCAAAGTATTGCTTTTTGCTCAATTGCTCCAATGCTTTGATGATTGGTGTGAATACGTCGGTGTCATAATTTGAATGAACATTCTGCATCACTGCGCAAATGCGCTCAAACCCCATGCCTGTGTCTACATGCTTTTGAGCCAGATCTTCCAATGACCCATCGCTTTTACGATTATATTGTATGAACACGAGATTCCAAATCTCGATCACTTCCGGAACGCCTGTATTGACGAGTGGTCCACCCGAACGATCCGGAGTACGGTCGAAATGTATTTCTGAACAAGGCCCGCATGGACCTGTATCTCCCATTTCCCAAAAATTATCTTTCTCATCACATCTATGTATCTGTGTTTCGGGCAAATATGCTTTCCATAATTCGTATGCTTCATCATCAGTCCGAAACACTGTTGCATGAAGACGGTCTTTTGGTAATTTCCAGATATCCGTGAGAAGCTCCCAAGCAAATGCAATCGCTTCTTTTTTGTAATAGTCCCCGAAACTCCAATTACCAAGCATTTCGAATAATGTATGATGATAGGTGTCATACCCCACTTCTTCCAGGTCATTATGTTTCCCTGAAACGCGAATACATTTTTGAGTATCAGCACAACGCGTAAATTCTCTTTTTCCTTGACCAAGAAACACATCTTTGAATTGATTCATACCTGCATTCGTAAAAAGCAATGTAGGGTCTCCATGAGGGATGACCGGTGCACTTGGTACGATTGTATGGCCTTTGGAGGCAAAGAATTCAAGAAATGATGAGCGTATTTCGCGTGAAGTCATGACAAATGAACAAGTAATTGAGAATGACTCAAAAATACGCTTTTTTTATGAGTTCTCATTTGGACGGGAATAGCTTACAGGCTTTGCATTGGTGTTTTGATCAACATTTGCACGAAGCGGGAGCGTAAGCGATGTGCATTGAAATATTCCGATATCCCATGAAATGGTATGCGGACTTGATGTTCATCTTCAGCTGTAATAAGGTATCGATAATAGAATGGGCCGATTTCCAGAGCATCGGATTGTTGTATGCGAAAATGCAAGGTCTTCTGATCAATTGTGCCATGTATTTCAATGGACCGAGCTATGGTCATGAGTGATAAAGTCAATGTCGGGTTTTTCTCATGAATGAAACAGGATTGTACTTGCTTCAATCCGAATTGTTTATCAGCAATGAATGCAATGCTGAAAACATCATGCCTCGAACAAGCTGGGTAATGATAATATATCAGTGTTTGTTGTTCATTTAACGGAATTCTTCCCCAATACCAATCATCATAGTCGGCATTAAGTGCATCATCACCCGAATTGCAGTCGTGATATCCATGACCTGAAAATTGGATTGTTTCAACAATGTCCTGATATTGCCGCAATGAAAATTCACCCTCGAAATTACACATAGGAGCTATCAATCTCCAGCAATGATTTCCCTCTCCAATTTCATCATTCGTATTATGCATGATTATTGGTTTGCTTGTAAATGATGCTTTCAAAGACTGCGCGCAATCATCAAAATACGTATCTATGTCAATTGTGTATTCGCCGTTTTGTGAACGCTCCATCCTGACGTTGCCCATCTGTATGCTCAATGTACCATGTTCAAATTGAATGTGATTATCATTTGTATGATGAACAAATCCTGCGATTTTTTTTCTTTTGTGATAGACGGAAATCGCATATCCACGATACTCTTCTGCATTTGCATTTGGCAGGGCTTCTAGCCAATAAGGAGACATTGGCATGCCATCAAAGAGTATGATGGTCACGGCAAGTTCTTGAGCTTCATCCACTGCATCAAAATACCACCATTCATATGTGCCGGGAGCCTTGGTCCGCATGGGAATATCACCTTGCATCCCCAATTGAATCTTCATCATGAATATGGATTCCTTCCATAAAAAGTGGGTGGATGTTCCGCATAGGGTTTTGGTTGATCAAGGATTGGCAGAACAATAGTGATCATTGTTCCTTTCCCGGGAGTACTTTCGGCTCTTATTGTTCCTTGATGAGCTTCAATGATCCATTTCACAATTGAAAGCCCGAGTCCATTACCTTGTATGTCTTGAGACCTTGCTTGATCAGCACGATAAAATCTGTCAAAAATATGAGGTAGATGTTCTTTTGAAATTCCAATTCCCGTATCGCTGACGCGTAATATTGCGCGATCACCTTCGCGAACCATTCGCATGAGAATATCACCGCCACCTGGAGTGTATTTTATCGCATTGTCAACGATGTTTAATAATGCCTGATGAAGTCTCACGGAATCACCATCGATCAATATGCCCGGCTCAATCATGCTTCCAACTGATATTGAACGTTCTTCTGCGAGTATAATGGCATCTTCCGCAAGATCATCAAGCATTGAGCTTAGATTCACGGTTGCATGTTCAATGCTGACTTGCCCTGTTTCGGCTCTTGATAGGTCCAATAATGTGCGCACTACCTTTGAAAGTCTTCCAACTTCTTCCAAAGCGCTGATGAGCAATGTTTGATATTCTTCCGGAGATTTATCACTTCGAAGTGCAACTTCCAATTCACCGGTGAGTATAGCCAATGGTGTCCGTAATTCATGAGAAACATCCGCTGTGAATTGCTTTATCTGACTGAATGAGTACTCCAAACGAGCAATCATTTCATTCAATGTATGAGTCAATCGAGCAACTTCATCATTCGTTTTAGGTTCAGGCAATCGATTGCTCAAATTGCTTGCTGTAATCTCTCTTGCAGAGCGTGATAAATCATCAATCGGTTTAAGAGATATACGAGCAAGGATGAAACCACCAAGAGTTGAGACAAATAAGACAATTGGAAATCCAATCAAAAGGGCATTAAATAATTCATACAGAGTGGAATCAATCTCCTCAAGTGAATAACCGACAGTGATATACGCTTTCGCAGTCTTCTTTCTGTATAAACGAAGATTTTGCTGTTGTTTCTTGAATGTTGTTATTGTTGAGATAAACGACATGCCGGATGTGGCTTCGGATTGATCGAGCAAAGGGAGGGAATTGGTGTCGAGATTTTCGGATCTCCATACTATTTGGCCATTCAGATCGGCGATTTGAATATAGTAATTCTTAGGATTGAAGAGAATATGTTCATATACAGCAGACCAAACCGGGTCTTCGTCTATCTCGGATGAATCCGATCGAGACATTCTCATGGTATCGGCGATAGTTGTTGAGTTTCTGAAAAAAGCAAATGAATCGGTGATTTCTTGTTGATTTCTTCTGGATTTTTTTCTCCTCTGCGTAGCAGGCCGCAATGGCTGCATAGTTTCTTTTTGTTTTTTTTTGATGATGAAATCAAGCGAAGTGGCAACCCTTTCCAATGAGGCATCAAGATTTTGATACAAATCTTTGGAGACGGTAAGATATGCAGCAATGCCAAAGACAAGCAATGTCAATGTTACGATTGCGCTATACCAGAAAACCAATCTAAAGCGTAAAGAAATACTTTTCATGAGTCATGTACAGTGAATGGCTCTGCAATCTATGAAAATTCGACGTGAGCTCTTTCCTTAGCATCTCATTTCAAGATGAATCCTGTTTCAAGAGCCCAGAATAACAAGTCCATTTCCACCATAGGAATATTCACCTGTTTGCAATAGCGGAGCCAAGCGTGTTCGATCTTGATATATGAAGATCTGTTAGTAGGAGGTTTTTTTGCAGACCGAATTCCACATGCAAGCAAGTGCTTAAGGATATGTCTATCTAATATGGTCGGACCGAAAATGCCGATATTTCGCATGAAATGTGCCGATTCTTTCATGCCAAATCCGCGTATCCGATCTGTGAGAACATCACGTAATTGCAATGGTGCATGAGCATGTTGTTTGATCAGATCTCGAATTGAGGGGAATTGCTCTTTTAATGAAAGCAGATTCTTTGTTTTCTGATTATGAAATCGAATATAATGCAGTGGATTTCGAAGAAGTGGCAAAATATCGGCATCTTTATATTCGAAGTTCATATTGATCAGCTGCTTAACCACCAAATCTGCATGGACGGCTTTTGATTGTGGTGTCAGGATGCAATAGCAGGCCTCATAAAACCAATCATGTTCAGGTACTGACCTGAAATCCTCCAAGCGTTGAATGATGTCCGCCTTCATGTTTTGGTAAGCGGAATCATAGAACTCAGGAAATACCCTTGGTTTCTTTTCCATCATTTATATAATCGTGAATTGATTTTGTAATTTGCACGCGAATATTGTGAATTTCTTCATGAGTGATGTCGATCATCACGATTCTTGTTCTTCCCCCATGCCAACAGCACTCTTTATCGACTCCATGGGCCTTGTTTTCAGGGCCTATCATGCAATGTCCAAAAGTGGCTTCAAAGCTCCTAATGGCGAACCGACAGGTGCCGTCTTTGGATTTGCAAACATGATCACCTCATTGCTTGATCGCGAAAAACCTGATTTCATTGCAGCTGCATTTGATACTTCGGCACCTACATTTCGTCATGATCGCTATGATGGATATAAGGCGCATCGAGATGAGTTTCCCGAAGAACTGATACCGCAAATGCCTCGCATCAAAGATTTTCTAAAGCATATTGGAGTGCCGGTTCTTGAATTACCCGGATTTGAAGCCGATGACATTATCGGCACTTTGGCCAAGCAAGCAGGTGCATTGGGATATGAGGTTCGATGCCTCACTTCGGATAAAGATTATTTTCAGTTGGTTGATGACAATATCTGCATCCTGCGCCCGGGAAAGGATGCACATGCCTATGATGAATATCACAGGGATCAAGTAAAAGACAAAATGGGTGTCTATCCTGAACAGATCATTGATCTCTTGGCTTTGATAGGTGATGCGTCCGATAATATTCCCGGTGTAAAGGGCATAGGAGAAAAGACAGCTCAGCCATTGATTGAAAAGTATGGTACGGTTGAAAATCTCTATAAAGCAATTGATGAGATAGAGCGTGAAACGGTGAAGAAAAAGCTGATCGAAGGGAAGGACTCAGCCATGCTTTCAAAAGAACTGGTTACGATTCATACGGAAGTTCCCCTTCCTTTATCGCTGCAGGAATGCGTTCCCATGCAGCCAAATCCTAGCGAAGTTGACGCTTTGTTCTCCTTATTGCAATTCAACACTTTGCGGAGAAAATGGGCAGAGCGAACATCCGGCCAAATCAATGCGGTAGATCGTGTGGATGCAAATCCGCTATTCGCGAATGTCACGAATCGCGAACATGATTATCAGTTGATATCAGATGAATTGTCTTTCAAGCTCATGATGCATGAATTGAAAGCAGCCAAGCAATTGTGTTTCGATTTGGAAACCACTTCGCTTGATACAATGAACTGTTCAATTGTTGGATTTGCTCTGAGCGCAAAACCCGGTAAAGCTTTCTTTATCATCACCAATGATTCTGACATTGCTCAAGCATCATTTGGTGAATCCCTGTTTGATATCCCGTCTGAATCAGCGGATTCCTCACACCCGCATGCTGCATCATTGAATGCACATGATGTTGCAAAAGCATTGAAACCACTATTGGAAGATCCTGCGATTGAGAAAATTGCACAGCATGGAAAATTTGATGCATTGATTTTGAAGCGTTATGGTATCACCGTTCATCCATTGTCATTTGATCCAATGCTGGCCAGTTATGTTCTTAATCCTGATACACCACATGGCATGGATGCTTTGTCAAAGACATGGCTTCATTATGAGCCCATTCCAATAAGCGCTTTGATTGGCGAAAAGAAACAAGGATCCATGAGAGATGTGGAGCCAATGAAATTGATGGAATATGCTGCTGAAGATGCCGACATCACTCTTGAACTTGCAGATTGTCTGCATAAAGAATTGGAAAAATCTGGTCAACTCACCTTTGCAAACACCGTTGAATTTCCACTCAGCGAAGTACTTGTTGAAATGGAGTATAATGGTGTCTCAATAGATTTGCAAGCATTAAGTTCGATTTCTGTACACATTCGTGAAGAAGTAACAAAACTCAAACAGAAAATATATGAAGCTGCCGGTACGGATGCATTCAATATTGATTCGCCAAAACAAGTTGGAGAAATATTGTTTGATCGCTTAGCACTTCCATCCCCCAAAAAAACAAAAACAGGATATAGTACGGATGTTTCCGTGCTTTCTGAATTATCTGAAGAATTCCCCATTGCTGGATATATTCTTGAACATAGACAATTACAGAAGCTGCAATCAACATATGTGGAATCATTGCCTAAAATGGTCAATGCAGCAACAGGAAGAATTCATACTACTTACAATCAGACAATTGCAGGAACAGGCCGCTTATCCTCTACGGAACCAAATCTTCAGAATATTCCCATTCGAACCTCATTGGGTAGAGAAATTCGTAAAGCTTTTGTTCCGAAGGCAGGAAATATCCTTCTTTCAGCCGATTATTCACAGATTGAACTTCGCGTGATGGCTCATGTATGCAGCGATAAAACATTGACCCATGCCTTCATCAATGGTCATGACATCCATGCCGCAACTGCGGCTGCACTGTTTGGAATATCATTGGAGGAAGTGGATTCCGACAAAAGAAGAATTGCAAAAACAGTGAATTTCGGCATCATGTATGGGCAGGGTAGTTTTGGCCTTGCCAAGCAATTGGGTATTTCCAGAACTGAAGCTAAGGAAATCATCGATCAGTATTTTCTGCGTTACCCGAATATTAAGTTGTATATAGATCAAACGATAGAAAAAGCCAAAAAACAAGGTTATGTGGAAACCTTGTTGGGTCGAAGAAGATATTTCCCTTCATTGGAAAGCAATAATCAAGCAATCAGGCAAGGTGCTGAAAGAGCTGCAATCAATATGCCCATTCAGGGTACTGCTGCAGACATGATGAAACTTGCGATGATCAATGTTCACGCAAGAATGAAGAAAGAACAATTGAAATCTCTCATGATTCTTCAGATTCATGATGAACTTGTGTTTGATGCGATCAAGGAAGAAGTGGAATATCTGCGTGCATTGGTGAAAGAGGAAATGGAATCTGCCATGCCATTGGGTGAAGTTCCTGTATTGGTTGAGACCGGCATAGGCAATAATTGGGAAGAAGCACATTAATCATATTCTGATCCCATACCATACGATATTCGGATAGAGCTTAATACATGGCATCGGAAATTTTACCGTATTGAGAATGCGTTTCAATGCAAGGCCCCATGAATCATCAAATGGAAGTGCCTCGGCATTGAAATCCATTGAAAGATAGAATTCATGATTTCCGCTACCATAACGATCAATGTTCTTGACTGAGTGTCCCACAGCAATATTCACATATTGTGACCATCCTCGTTGATTTTCAGGAAGTGCACCCGCGATATTAACACTTAACCAATGATATGTTGCCTGATAATCATTGAATGGATTCCCTCCATGATCATTGAAATCCTTGGTAGGTAAAAAAGAAAATTTAAAACGCATACAATCCAAAGATGGAACATATTCTTGAGCAATTGGTAGAGCAGCACCAAGAATATTCGCAATAAAGTCACCTCTACTAAATCCTAAATATGGGGCACCGGCTGAATATCCATCATGATATTCCACCACAGACTGATGTAGCAGGGAAATTCCACTCCCAATCCAAGTTGCCGTTCTTTTTTCATAACCGCATTGCATGAATAAACCGGACAATGTGCGCGCTGTTGTATATGCAAAAGCCGCATGACCCAATTTGTCGGCAAGTAATGCATCATCATATTCAGTCTTCCAATCCATCACATAAAAAGGTGAAGACTCGCTCCAATATTCATTTGCTTGCTTTGAAAAGGAGATGCCCATGAAGATTGCTGAAGCTCCCCAAGGGATCAATGAGTATGATGAAGAATCAGTGCTGATGGTGAAGCTTGAATCAGGAATCACCATTGATGAATGCAAGGGTACATTAATGATGAACATGCTGATCAATGGTAAGAACATGCGGGATGATGGATTCATTTATCTAAATTGCAGAAAATTGATAGGATTATGCATATGATTCATGTTGAATCACTCACCAAGATCTTTAGAACCCATAAAAAAGATGCCGGATTGGTCGGTTCAATCAAGTCATTGTTCAATAGGCAATATACTGAATTCAAAGCCGCGGATTCAGTGACGTTCTCGATACCTGAAGGTGCTTTGGTTGGGATGTTGGGAGCAAATGGTGCAGGAAAAACAACTACATTAAAGATGTTGTCGGGATTATTGTACCCTACATCCGGCATCGCTACTGTAATGGGGTATGTTCCTTGGCAGAGAGATAATGAATTCCGGAGGAATTTTTCACTTGTTATGGGGCAAAGAAATCAATTGTGGTGGGATTTGCCTGCCGCTGATTCATTTCTATTAAACAAAGAGATGTATCGCATTTCCGATGGTGATTACAAAAACCGATTACTCAAAATGTCCGAACACCTCGACATAGCGGACAAACTGCATGTTCAAGTTAGAAAGCTGAGTTTGGGGGAACGCATGAAATGCGAGCTCATTGGAGCATTATTACATTATCCCAAAGTGGTATTTCTGGATGAACCCACAATAGGATTGGACATCGTGGCTCAGCATGCTTTGCGGGAATTCATAGCGCAATTCAATAAAGAACATGGAACCACTATCATTCTGACTAGTCACTACATGGACGATATCGAAGCTCTGTGTGAGAGAGTCATCCTAATGGATGAAGGACGTATCCAATTCGATGGTGGATTAAATGTGCTTGTTGACCGTTTTTCTCATGAAAAAGTAGTTACGATTTTCCTTGATGAAATGCCGGATAAAAAAACAATTGAGGATATGGAACATATCGTAGAAATAGGTGAAGACCGCATAGTATTCAAGGTTCCAAAACAGGAAATTGCAGGCATTACCACAAGGTGCCTTGGAAATTTTTCCGTTCGGGACATCACAATTTCAGACATGCCTGTAGAAGAGGTGATCAGAGAAATATTTTCAGGGAAAACAGTAGAAATTCCAGAAGCATAAATGCGCAGTAAGGTGGACAAAATTCTGTTGGTCAAAGGTCTGACTTTGGCTATTTTGCAACATTCCCGTCCAAATAGATCAACTAAGAGCATCTATGGAAAGGGATAGTGATTTTCCTTGAATTCTTGACAATTGGTGCTGCCATGTCCATATACAAATTTTTCATTCTTTTGCTTCTATGCCCCATTCTTCTACATTCCCAAGGAAGTCCTAAAAGACTTGTATTGATTGAAGAATTCACAAGTGCTACATGCAAGCCATGTGTTGATGCAGACAAAGTTCTTAAGGTAGTCGCAAAATTGGACAGTGGTATTATCGCACTGAAATATCACTTGAATATACCCTCTCCAGGTGATCCATTTTATAAAGCAAATCCAACCCACAATGATGCACGAGGTTCGCTCTATGCCGTACCGGCATTGCCTGCATCCCGTGTGAATGGATATCGTTCTGTTGATCCACGAGATTCACTCGGTATGTGGAATGCTGCCAGACTGGATCAACAAATGCCTTATCCAATCAGCATGACAATCAAGCAGGAAGTTGTGTCAGGCAATGACATGAAAGTCACAGTGGATGTGAAATCAGATATTGAGCTGAAAGATTATATCCTTCACACAGCAGTTTATACGGAATTGGTAAAACTTCCAAACATCGTCAATACATTAACCGGATCGAATGGTCAAACTGAATTTGCCTCATCCATGATGACCATGCTACCAAATGAGCAGGGAAGTGCATGGAATCAATTGCCAAATGAACAGAAAACAGCTTCATTCACGTATTCCAAAGGAAGCGGCGAACTATGGAATACCGATGTTAATGTCATCGCATTTCTGCAAAACCCAAGAACTATGGAGATCATTCAAGCTGCCACAAGCGTCTCAAATAATCCCGGCACTATGATTTCAACCACATTGAGTTTTCCTCCTTCCATTGCACCTGTTTTTGAAGCCCTTCCTCCACAGGGAGCGATATCATTGAAAGCAGTCATTGGTAATGCATCAAGTGCAGCTATCACCTATAAGGATGTAGCTGTCATAAAATCTGCACGAACACCCGGAGATTGGAAATTGACCATTACGGGAAATCAATCCACATTTACATTGAATCCCGGAGAAAAGAAAGAAATCGGCATTGAACTTCAGAGGTCGGCTGAAACAGGCATAGGCGAAGTGTTGTTGAGTTTCTCTGATGCAAGTGGCAAGCAATATAGTGCCATTCCAATAACCATCGTTTCAAAGGAATCCCAAGCATTTTTGATTATGGACAATGTCAGTGGAAATGTGGGTCCATTTGCAGATGCCGTTGCATCATCCGGAGTGAAAAAGTACATTGCTATGAATGCCACTGAATTCATGCAGAATATCGAAAAATTTACTGCTCTAAAGCGATTTATATGGCATTGTGCAGATAGTGGGAGAATTGTGAAAGCTGAATCGGATTTCATGCTTTCACTCGCTGACAAGGGAGTTTCTTTCTTGGTTGCAGGTCAGTTTATTACCAATAATATGTTTTTTGATAAAACCCCACTTTTTGATACTCTTGGTTTAACATATGCAGGGTATACAATACGCAATGCACAATATTCACTGAACGGAGTTCAAGGCGATACAATAACAAATGGTCTATCATTGGCTTGCGCTCCAAGGAGCTATGCTTTCTATCCATTGAAGATTAAAGACAAATCAAATATGTCCATCACACCAATATTACGACTTGCCACAAGCACAACAGGTGATACAATCGGTGGTGTGAGAGTGCAAAGACTCACAAATAGGATTGTGTATCTTGGCCTTCATCCATTTGCCATTACCGATAGTGCGCAACGTCGCACATTGATAGATAGGTCATTGGCATGGTTGGAAAACTTCACATTTGTTCCAAAGCCGGCCCTCACTGCTTCTACAAGCATGCTTGATTTTGGCACTGTTGCATCATCAACTGGGAATTCCAAAGTATGTACGTTGTCAAATCCCGGTAATGTCGAGACGCTGATTTCTTCCATTGCAATCAGTGGTACTGATGCAACCTCATTTAGTTTTCAACCTGCAACATTGTCCAAGATTCCAGCAGGTGGTTCAGTGAATTTGACTATCGGATTTTCACCAAGTGATGCAGGAATGAAAAATGCTGAACTACGTATTATTTCCAGTCAACAAGGCATAGAACCAATCACGGTGCAATTGAAAGGAACATATGTTCCAAGTTCAATTAATGAAGAGGTAGAATCAAAGATCAATGTTCGTGTTGATGATAGGATTAACATTGTTACCCCATTTGAATCTGGATATAAAGTATCTATCAGAGACTTATCTGGTAGACTTCATGCATCATATCGTGCAACATGCTCAGAATACTCTTTTGAAAAACCTATTTCTGGCATTTATGTGCTCGAAATAGTGCCTACTGCGATACAAACTGAAGTGTATCATTATGTATTTGTCGTACAACAGTAAACACTGCATTCAATATTCATATCTTATACAATGAAAACTACATTATATTTTCTCTCAATTGTACTCATCTCCTTTGCTGCATGTTTTCTTCCAAAAGAAATTATTGCGGAACGTGGTGATTCCGTAACCGTGAATGTGTTCAATAAATACTTGTGGACATGGTACGGCAGTCAAAATCGATGGGGAGTATTTCCATCAAAGGACAAAAGACATGAACGCATTTTCATGAATTTTAAACTGACTTGTCCAAAAGGTGGTTGTGGTGAATGGGACTATACAATGAGAATTTATGCTCGTACAAAAACAGGCAGAATTGATTCAAGTCTCGTTGATGCACCTTCATTTACAAAAGCCGGAGCAGTATCCGACTCATTGCGCATTTCTCTGAAGCCAACATTTAAGACAAAATTCAATGCTTCAACAAAGAAGACGGATACGGTTGCTAATGCACCATTCCAGATATATTATTACAAGAATGATCAACAACCGTTTAATATCACGGATTCTACTCCTGCCTATGAAGCTGCGTATTGGAATTATGCATATAGTTCAACAGGTGCAAAGATAGATTCTTCATTTGTTGCAGGAGATTCAACCCTTTTGAAGGGAACCAGAAAAGCATATAAACCTTTTGAGATCATCAATGAAACTGAAATAGGTCGTTTCATTACTCCATATGGCAAATGGCATAATGAAAATTGGAATTATACCTGGATTTATGATGTCACTGATTATGCTCACATCCTTCGAGACTCAACAGAGATAAAAGTGTTTTATGATGGGTGGTCACAAGGCTCATTGTTCGATCTGGATTTCACCTTCATTGAAGGTATACCTGCCCGAGAAACATATGAGCATAAAGTGTTTTGGTCAGGCAATCCAACTTATGGCGATCCAAATAATCCCATTGAGAACTTCTTAAAGACACAAACCATTCCTCGTTTGCATCCGCAAGATCAAGTAACCTTGCGATTGATGACCACCGGTCATGGTTTCGGCGGAACAGACAATGCAGCTGAATTTTCGCAGAAGACACACAAGATTCTGGTCAATGGCGAAGAAATGTTTGAGCAATATTTATGGAGAGGCGACTGCGGTCAGAATCCAATTTATCCTCAAGCCGGAACTTGGTATTATAATCGCGCAGGATGGTGCCCCGGTGATATAGTGCAATATTGGGATTACCATTTGACTCGATTTTTGACAAGTGCAGACAGCATACGTGTCGGCTATCAAATGGAACCATATGAAAACATGAATTTAGGGCAGAGGGCAAGCTATATCATTGAAGGTCAGATTCTGTATTCAAAGGCAAATTATGTAAACAATGCTTCGCTTGAGGCCATTAAGATGCCCAATAATGCATATCGATTTAGAAGAATGAATCCAGTTTGCTCTGGTCAGAAGCCGGTAATCATCGTTAAGAATCAAGGGATTGCTACATTAAGTGCCCTTCGTATTCGATATAAAATCGACAATGGTGAGGATAAATATTTTCTGTGGGCCGGAAATATACCTTTCATGGAAGAAGCCGAAATTGAATTGCCACCCCTTGGTTTCCCAAGCGGTGACCATACATTCACTGTTCAGGTAATTGAACCCAATGGAAAATTGGATGAATCAGCTATAGGGGATACAAAGACAGTGTCATTTACCAATCCAAAGCAAACGACTGCCGGGAAGATTGCATTGTTTTTAAAAACTGATATTGTTTCTGGAATCCCAAATGGTATTCGCTATGAGGTCCAGGATTCAGAAGGATATGTCATCAAAGAGAGAGGGAATTTTCAAGATGGAGCTTCTATTAGGGATACATTTGATCTTGAAGATGGGTGTTATAAGTTCATCATTTATGATGAAGCACTTGGTGATGGATTATATCCCATTTTCCAAGGTTCAACGCGTGGATTTTACTCATTGCGCGAAGTTGGTGGTTCAACAATCATATTTAATTCACAAGCTGCGAATTATGGTCAACCTGCTGCAATCTATGCAAGTTTTGGAGATAGAGAAATCATACCTTTCATCGTCAATAGAAAGGCAGCTTCTGTCAATGAATCCACTCCAATCACTCAAACACCTGAGATTAGGGTGATGCCTAACCCAACACGTGCAGGCATTTCCACTTTGCAAGTCAGCGGTTTGCCTCATGATGTGCCCGCCACTTTGCAAATTCTATCATCGATTGGAGAAGTCATTTATCAAGAACAAGTATCTACCACTGATTTAGATTCTATTCCCCTGCAATTGAAAGGACAATCTTCGGGTGCTTATTTCATTCGCATAAAATATGAAGAGAAGACTTTGCATTCGAAGTTCATGCATTCAGCAGACTAATCCCATTTTCATTTATTTATTTTTTGGATATTCATGAATATCTCTATTTCTCAATCATCATTGAAAAATCAAAAAGCTGATATTCTTATTACTTTTTGCTTTGAAGATGATTCCTTGTTGAAGGCCGGTAAGAAACGCTTGGCCGAAATGTTTCCTATAACAGCTCCTGTTATCAACAGTGATGATTTTAAAGGTTCTCTTCGTTCAACAATGGTTTTGTACACAGGAGCAAAAGGAGCAGGAAAAATCATTGTCGCGGGACTTGGCAAAAAGGAATCGTGCACCATCGAAACTCTACGTCGCGCTGCCTCTGCAGCATCGAAAAGAGCAGCTTCTTATGGTGTTCAGAATATTGCTCTTGAAGGTGTAGCCGCGCACAGTATTTCAGCTGAAGATGCTTGCCTCGCACTTTTAGAAGGCGCAATGCTTTCCAACTATAAATTCGATAAGTATATCACGACATCGAAAAACAAAAAGAAGATAAACTCAATAACACTGTTTTCAGATTCAAAGCAAATCGTTAATGCAGGAAAAACTGTATTGACAATGGCTCGATCAATCTATGATGGTGTCACTTTAGCTAGAAATCTAGCCCAGGCACCCAACAATGAAATTTACCCTGAAACACTTGCTAAATCTGCGATTGCAGCTGCAAAAGGTACCGGTGTCAAGGTTACGATTCTCGATAAGAAAAAGATTCAGGCTTTGAAGATGGGTGGCTTGCTTGCAGTAAATCAAGGAAGTGTTAGGCCACCGGTATTTATTGTCATGGAATACAAAGGCGGTAAGGCTAATGATAAGCCATTTGTATTTGTTGGAAAAGGTATCACATTCGATACAGGTGGAATTAGCATTAAGCCTGCAGCCGGCATGTCCGACATGAAAGGGGACATGCATGGAGCTGCAACCGTTATTGGTGGCATCATAGCCATAGCCAAAGCTAAATTACCTGTGAATGTTGTTGCTTTGGTTCCATCAACTGAAAATATGCCGAGTGGCTCAGCTTTGGTACCCGGCGATATTGTAACATTCATGAATGGCAAAACCGCAGAAATTGATAATACAGATGCCGAAGGAAGATTGATTCTTGCGGATGCCCTAACTTATGCATCAAAATTCAAACCCAAGGCAGTCATCGATTTTGCTACATTAACCGGTGCTTGCGTTGTTGCACTGGGAACAATAACAAGTGGTCTTATGGGAACAAATCCTCATTTATTGGATCAGATCAAAAAGGCTGCATCTCGAACCAATGAATATGTTTGCGAATTGCCACTGCATGAAGAATATGAAGACTTAATCAGAAGCGACTTTGCCGATGTGAAGAATTCTGGTGGTAGATGGGCTGGTGCAATTACTGCGGGTTTATTCTTGAAGCACTTTATAGGTGATTATCCTTGGGCTCATATGGATATTGCCGGAACGGGAATGTCATCAAGTGAACGCGACTATTGGCCAAAAGGCGGAACAGGAATTGGAGTTCGTATGTTGGTTGACTTGGTGAAACACTTTAAAGCATAAGAATTAAGTAATTGTTCTTTAAATGTAATGCCCATCCGAAATTTCGGATGGGCATATTTTTTCTCCTGATATAAAAAAAGCCCGTCTAATAGACGGGCTTTATACAGTATCAATTATCAGTATTATAATGAGAATCGAAGATCAGCACCAATTTGCAATGCACTAACACTGGAATTATTCGAACTACTGATCTTGGTCAAACCAAAATTATAATAAATCGCAGGAACAAATAACAGGTTGCCTGCAAGAATTTCATATTGAACACCCGCTTTCAGAGCCAGTCTGAAAGGATTAGGATCGATGATGTCACCTTCGTACAATCTGATTGATGTCTTTGTATCATCAACATATTGTGGTTTATAACCATTCAAGCCTACAACGGGATCTGTTGGGTCTTGTTTGAGGATCAAACTTCCTGGCTCGGTTTCCTTAACAAACTGAACCGGATTATTTGGATCAAATTGCAATTCATAGCGTTGCTCTTGAGTGCCACCCATTGGAACACCAAATTGTGGACCAATTGTTACGCCAAGCATTGTGCCGGGAAGATTGAAGCGATACATCACTTCTAAATTCAACAAAGAATATTTGAATACTGATGTATGCAAAATTTGTGAATTAACCACATTTTGAGATCCAATTGGTCTCGAAGGGTAATTATCACCTTCTAATTGAAATGCAGCAGGTTGATAATCATACACAACTCTGGCGATAATAGAAGAATTGGCATTCTTTGGATCTCCAAGTAGATATTCCGCTGAAAAGCCAAAGTAATATCCATTTTCAGTGCCTGTCTCAAATGTTGGACAATTGGCATCTGCAGCAATCGAAGAAAATCCACCAGAGTGCATGGATTTATTATAGCCGGCTACAGGGCCAACCAAAAGGGGTGACTTCTTTGCTTGCGGTTTACGAGGGTCAGCCGCTTGTGAATAAGCTTCAGAAGAAAAGAAAAAAGTGAGAGCCGCAAGGGCAATGAACAGTCGCAATAGATGCATGAGTTTCACCTTTTCGCCAGTAAAAAGTATGTATTATGTACAGATTGAGGGTGTGCTGTGAAGTACTTTGAGTGTAGTCTCTGAAAATGGGGCCGCAAGTGAATGGCTTGCAGAAGCTTTATTTAGTTTTCAGAATGTATACACTCACACAACAACGAGCCAAATTTAATAGAAAACTTGGCATTAGACAAGAAAAAATATAGGTTTTTCAATGTTTCGAGCATAATGTGGATAACCTTGTACTCTTTCAATCTTTCGTGATGAGGAATGGCCTTGAGTTTTGACTGTTAAATGATTGAAAAATAAGGGTATAAGCACCACTTGGCAGATCTTCAATTCCAAATGGAATAATATTATGCCCTGCTGATCCCTTGCCTCGGATGACCTTTACTGTTTCACCTAGTATATTTCTAATGTCGAGCGTAAACTCGGATTCTTCGTGTAGAAGAAATGACACTTTACCCTCATTCTGTATGGGGTGGGGGTAAATTCCCAATAATCCTTGTCCTTTGAGCTTGTTCGTGACGCCTCGGATGTCTCTTGCACAAAAATTGGACATTTCCAGTGGTATGATTGCAGTGTCGCCGTTAATGCAATCGGATTGCATATTGTGAATATCAAGGGTGATGTCACCGGGAATATCAGTCAAGAATGTCCGAAATTCCAAGGAGGTTTGCCAAAAGCCATTGCCTTGAATCATTGACTGTGTTTGCGCTGTCAGCACGGTTATGCCATTATTGATTGCTACTTGCATTGGAAATCGAACTTGACCGGATGTAGAATTCAGAATGAGATCCGTATTGGATACTATGCATTCAAGTGTTGAGGATGAATAATTCAATGCAATCCGTGGCTGGAACAATTGTGGTGTCTTTTGGGAAAAATCTATTGTTCCTTGAAGCAATATCGTTAATGTGCTTCCGGGTAAATATTCCATCATGCTGTTCGTAGCAGGAGAGAATCGAACATTATTCGATTTCACATAAATTGGAATTGCTTGTTTCAGTTGCAATGAGTCTTGTAGAAATGCTGTAAAATCTATAAAGTCAATGCCGGAACCTTTAGATTCAATCAGAGCAGAAAACGCGATCTCTCCACCTTTCAATTTCACAATCGAATCATCAATAGGCTGAAGAGACACATTGGAAATGGCAAAGCGAGAATGAATCGTGAGTGAATCCAATTTAACGTCTTTGTTTCCTTGATTAATGATCTTGCCAGTAATCACTCTTTTCTCACAAACATACATTGTGTCTATTGTTTGAACTTCTAATTGTAAAGATATGGTATCAAGAGGCATCGCATCGCCACTGATGGTGGATCTGGTGATTGATTTCTGACCATAAGGCGCTGCATTTGAAATGATTTCCACTTCAATTGCATGTGATCCAGATCGTTTGGGAACAAATCTTATCGGTAAATGAAAATTTGTATTTGGTTGATATGTTTTTCCAATCAATAAGGCGGTGTCAATGAAAAATGAATTTCTGTCACCGGAATTGACCTTAAATGTCTCAATGGAAAGCGGCATGGTACCGGAAGTTTTGAGCAGTAGCCCTATAGTGTCTTTTGTGTCGAGTTCTCGAATCGTTCCAACATAAATATCATGTTGTTTAATGATGGGAACGACACCTTTTCCATATAACTCAACAATGACACTGTCTCTTACAAAACCATTTGTATAATAGATATACCCAGTATGTGCATAACGTATAGTATCGCCAGGTTTGAAAGTGCAAATCACATCCGTTGTTTGATTGGGTGCGAGTTGCGCAATCTTTTTGCCACTAGCAAATGTGCAATTGAAGACTGTATTTAGTCCAATTGTTGAATCCAAACTGACAAATGCAGTGTCATTTCCTGAATTGCTAATACGTGCTATTGTATCATGAGTTGATTGAAGATGCCGTTCTTTCCAATCAATTGATATCGAATTGATTGTGGGCAATAATCCATTCCCCTTGAGAATGGCTTGATTGGCTAGTGATTTATCATTGTTAATTGTGAATGCATCCAATTGTTCGCCCTTGATAATTGGCGAAAACTTGCATGGGATCTTGAGGGTATCACGTGGTAAAATGACTCTTGGGAATAAACCCATTGTGTCAACTTTAAATTGATCATTCTGTAGCCCTACCAATTGAGTGGCGGTCAAAGAGATGCCGCCTGTGTTTACCACATGAATGAAACCGAACGATGTATCTCCAACGGATACATTCCCAAAATCATGCCCTGAAACTGATAATGAAACGCTTTCCATCAATCCATGTATAATGGTATTTCTAACAATTCCACAGCCAAGAAATATGCGGAAATTCGCTAAAGCAGAATCCTTGTCTCCATGCCCTATGAATTCAATTTCCAGTGCAAATGTATCATTTGGAGCAAGTTTTCTATCATTAAGATCAATGATGTTTAAACATCTAAATCTATCATCGCCATCAAGGTTTGCGAATTTGACAATGATGGTATCTTTACCAATATTTCGGACATTGAAAAAGGTACTGACAGTATCTCCTTTTTGTATCTTTTGAAAAGAAAGAGTATCTGGAATCGATATCTTTGGTGCTGTATACGTGTATCTGCTCCTTGTACTATTTCCCGCATTATCCATTGATTCTATAACTATGCTTGCATCTTTCAACATATTGATGACTGATGCCGTGAATGACGCTGAGAGATCGCCATCCCTGATTCCTGAAATCGCCCAATTCATGTTAACGGTGGAATCTCGGATAACCGATAGATCAAAGAGTCCGCTATAATCATCTATAAGTCGTTCTTGTATAGTGGCTTTTATGAAACCGCACGAATCCTTCATCACTATATATGGTGCAGATGTGTCTATTCCTTGAACCATGCCGAAGGCAAGAGGAAATGCATAGGCATCATCTGGGCCTGTACCATATAATCCTGCATTGAATGCACCCTCCATCGTAGATAGGTGATGTGTACCCGGTGCAACGGGTACAGTAGCATAAAACAACTGCGTGCCATTCAATCGTTGATTGGGCAAATTTGTAACTATAGTCTTGATGAGTCTATTATCTAGCTTGATGTGATCAACTGCATCTTCTGTGCAAACAAGAGAAATGAAATGACGTAAGAATTGGCGCGGATTTGTTATAGGATTTTGAACTACATGAAATGAAGCTTTTGTTATTACCTTATCAATGGAAGGTATCAACATCATGCATGGATCAAATGTTTGCAACCGTTCATTCGCTGAAAAACTACTTGTCATGTATTGTGCAATGCTGATTGGTTTATCGGCTTCGATCATCAATGGATCGCGAATGAATGACAATGTTTTGAAATCACCAGGATTTGCAAGTATGTGCTGTTGATTGATATTCCAACCTTTAACTGTCACATTTGTATTTGGCTCTATGCAGTGTATTCTGAAAAAATCCCCAATGCCATCATTATTGAAGGGTAGTGTCACAAAAGATTTTCCCCATTGTTCTGTGGGGTAGAGCATTTCAGTCAAATGATTTTTACTATCGAATTCCTGAAGACCCAGTGGAATAGAGGCCCTAAGATGTCCGCTGAACACCCCAACCGGTTTATCCGAGCGAATGATGGTTCCCGACAAGTCGCCACTACCTGCAGGTAATGTATCTGATTTAACTAGATAGCATTGTCCTTTATTCAAACGAATGATCGTTGATTCATCAGGTTGTATCTTTCCAAATGTTCTGCTTCTCGGAGCAAATTCAATCACTGTATTATTCTCTGCTGCAATGACCATGAATTCACTTGATCTTGGGATTTTCCCCTGCGGATCATCATCATGCATATAGATGTCATTTGGCCATGAGTGAACAACATATTCGCGACCCCATTTAGCTACAGGTATAGCTGAAAAGCCATCAGTTGATAATGATTGACTGCTCATTCCTGTTACGGTGATCGGCTGATCAGACTCAATCTCTATTGCTTTTGCTTGCGCGCGTTCAGAATCAAACATTTCCACTTCGCCATATGCGAATGTCAATTCAATGACTGTATCACCCGGTACTTGATAATATTGGGATGGTCGCGAAATAGGGGATGCAATTCGAATGGTAGTTGGCCTGATGGTGGAAATCGTCACAGATAATCTGATACCACCGGGAAGGAGAATCAATTCATTCTGCATGAACCCAATTAGGAAATATCTTCCCGCATAGCCTGAAATGGCATTGGAATTAGGGGAACCATTTTGGGCATATATAGAACATGCACAGCAAATGAGCATGAGCATGAAATGCAGATATGTTCGGCGTAGGTTAATATGTAATGGTGAATGATTCACTTGTGCTTTTGAAAATTGATTAGACCCCTCGGCAAATAAGGAAAAAAAGATGAGTTGACCAATGGAAAATAATCCGATATTGTGAGAAATGTTACAACAATTGCCATAAATGCTCGTTGATACACCGCATTCGTTTCTTCAATATCATCAACAACAGACCCTTACCCTGCAATCATGGATTTCAAAGATTATTATTCTGTTCTTGGACTCACCAAATCAGCTAAGGCTGAAGATATAAAAAAGGCATATCGATCATTGGCGCAGCAATATCATCCGGATAAAAATCCGGGGGATTCCAAGGCGGAAGAACGGTTCAAGGAGATCAATGAGGCCTATCAAGTATTGAGTGATCCACAAAAGAAAGATAAATATGATCGACTAGGATCCAGCTGGAATGCTCACCCAGGGGGAGCAGGGAGTCCATTTGATTGGCAAGCATGGCAACAACAAGGTGGAGCCCAAACGGATTTCTCTCAATTTTCGGGTGGTTCTGGTTTTTCGGATTTCTTTGAGAGTATTTTCAATGGCAATACCGGAAAAAGAACAACGCGAACACAAAAACCCGCATCTGAATTACAGGCAACAATCTCATTTACTCAAGCATATAATGGCTGTTCATTAAAATTGACCACCGGAGGAAAGCAAAGAGAAATCAAGCTAAAACCCGGCATCAAGGATGGACAAACAATCAATATACCTTCCGGGCAAGGTCATGACATTCATGTGAAGGTGCATGTGAAAGATGATGCTGTGTTTAGATTGGTAGGATCGGACTTGGAAGCTGATCTTCATGTGCCTTTATATACCGCACTTTTAGGTGGGCAAGTCAACTTTAAATCCATGAAGGGGACTGTTGCGGTGAAGATAGCACCGGAAACGAAATCCGGTTCAAAATTACGATTGAAAGGTTTCGGCATGCCTCTTCATGGAAGAGAACAAGAATTCGGAGATTTGATGTTGATTGTTGACATTGAGTTACCAACAAACCTTTCTGATCAAGAAAAAGAATTGATCACATCACTTGCCGCATTAAGAGCAACATCATGAATATTTTAGTTACGAATGACGATGGTATAGATTCACCCGGCATTCTTGCCCTTGCACTTGCAATGAAGGAAATAGGAAATGTGACGGTGATTGCACCTGATCGTCAACAAAGTGCGGTTGGACATGCATTGACTGTCAGTGCTCCTCTTAGGGCAGTGCCATTTCACCGAAATGGTGACATGTTTGGATTTGCCGTCAATGGCACTCCTGCAGATTGCGTCAAGCTTGGCGTTTCAACATTGCTTACAGTAAAGCCTGATCTGGTTGTATCAGGCATAAATCATGGTGCCAATACATCTGTAAATGTTATGTATTCGGGCACTGTTTCTGCGGCAACAGAGGCTATGATGATTGGGATTCCCGCTTTGGCGGTTTCACATACGTCATTTTCACTAGAAGCAGATATGACTGCTGCTGCCGATTATGCGAAACGTGTGGCTGGATCAATGCTCGAATGGGGACTACAAAAAGATACTATTCTCAATATGAATGTGCCGGCAATTTCTCCCGGTGAAGTCAGAGGCATGCGAATCACTCGTTTGAGCAATTCCTATTGGGATGATAGTTATGATTCAAGAAAAGATCCAATGGGCAGGGAATATCATTGGATTGTCGGTACATATAGAACGCCCGAATCTGAAGATATTGAAACGGATGACGGTGCAGTAAGAAATGGGTGGGTATCGCTTACCCCGATCCATTATGATCTGACGCATCGTAAAGAAATTGAGCGACTCAAATCATTGATATAAAAAAAAGCCCCCAACGCACATTCTTGGTTGGGGGCTTTTCTTTTTTTTGCGAGAAGTCAATTACTCGGGTTTGAATTCAGAGTCATTGATTTCCTGATTGACAGTGTATTTGATGTCATCAATCGAAATTACAATCGGGCCTTGTTCAATAACCATCTTAGATGGAAACTTCACACCACCGATATCTGTGTAATTACCAAAGAGTCTGGAAACTTCAACATTGCCCTGTGGACCTTTAGCTGTCTCTTTCACGGAATTCAACAAATATGTCTTTGCATCGAAATACATTGTCTGTACTTCGCCTGCTTTATTTTTGGATTCCACAATGATCGATGATCCTTCCTGGCCTTTGATTGTGAGTGTATATCCAAGTTCAATGAGGCGAGCAGATTGAGCAATATGCGCTTCATCAATCATTTCTTGCTTTTCTGCATTATCAGTGACTTCCTCGCTTTGCGGACCCATCATTCTCCAAGCCTGATTGCCATCAGTCATGGTTGTTTGCTTGAACATCTTGAAGTCCATGACCATCACTTGCTTGCCGGGTGCTTTTTGTTTCATGGTGATATTGCCGCGCAATTCTTGGCCATTCATGTCAAATGAAGCAGTACCCGTAGTAATCAATGAAGAAATCTTGGAAATGTTTTCCATTCCTCCCAAGGCTGCACGATGTTTTTCCATCAACTGTTCAGGAGTAAGATCAACTTTTTTCGATTCGGCTTTTTTGGCCTCCAATTCTGTGGTAAACTCGTAAACAGGGCCGAATTGACGCAATGTTTCAAGAACATCGGGGCTTCCCACCACAACAATAGATTGTTTTGCGAGATGCTTGGTAACTGCTGATTTCATTTGCTCGGGAGTAATGGCATTGAATCTGTTGGGGAATTCTTTCACTACAGAAATAGGTTGATTATTGTAATCCGCATTCAGAAGCAAGCCTGCAACATAATCCGAATTTTCAAAATTCATTTTGAATTGCCCGATGACGAATCGTTTGATCAAATCAAGTTCATCATTGGAAGTTGCCTCATTTGCAAGTTTTGTCATTTCGGATTGCATGACTTTGATCGCTGAATCAGTCACGGAATTACGAACATCAGCTCCGCAGATATATCGATTCACATCACGACCACTAGTCAAATATGCAAATGGGGTATAAGTATAGGAATAAGTCTCGCGAAGTGTTTTGAACAGTCTTCCGGAAAATCCAGCACCCATTAAATTTGAAGCCAGGCGCAATGCCTCGAAATCAGGATGATTGTTTGGAATTGCAGTCGCAATTAAGGCTGTGGAAGATTGCACTGAACTTGGTCGAGCTATGAAATAGACGCCTTGCGCCATTGGCTCAGGCTTTGGTGTTCGAAATTCATTGACATCACCTGGCTCCCAAGAACTCAATGCTTTTTCAAGAATTGACTTAATTTCTTCCGGTTTAACATCACCAACAACCGCTAGAGTGGCATTGTTCGGACGATAATATGTGCCATAGAATTTTTTGAGTTCATCCAATGTGATGCTTGTATAGGATGCTTCCGATTTGTGACGGGCAGAAGGATGATTGGCTCCATAAGCAACTTTTCTGGAAAGTGATTGAAGGAGAGAACCGGCATTGGCTTTTTCCAATTTCACTTCTGACATCTTTTGTTTTTTAAGTTTTGCAAATTCATCCTCAGGAAATGTTGCTGATCTCAACACATCTGCAAAAATCTCGAGCATAATGGGCATATGCTTCAAAATGCTTTCACCTGTAACAGAGGTTATGTCTCCGCTTGATGAAGCACTTACACCTGCACCAACTCCATCAAGTTCTTTTGCGATTGTCAAAGCATCTCTTTTACCTGCGCCTTTTGTCAGCATTTCCGCAACCATTGAGGCTGTCCCAGGAATTGACTCCGAAACTTCTCCACCACGAATTTGCAAGCGAAGATTCACAGTTGGTTGCTCATGATCTTCTATGACAAATACTTTCAGACCATTAGAAAGAAATAACTCAGTGTATTTTGGGAAGGCGAATTCTTTTGCCGGTAATGGACCGGGCTTTTCACCAAGATTGTATCCTTGACCGAATGCAGTATGCATTCCAAAGATCAATGTAAAGAGAATAATGTATCGTTTCATGATATTCAAATAAGTGTGATCAAATGGAAGGTTATTGTTTTTGTTTCGGCATATACTGAAGAATTACTCTAGAGTCTTGCGTGAAATATTGATTTGCCACTCGCTTGAGATCTTCTTTTTTGATCGACATGAAATCTTTTATTTCGGTATTGATCATGGATGCCTTGCCAAAATATGTATGATATCGAGCAAGAGAACGTGCTTTTTCAAGAACGTTCTTTTTCCCTTCAATGAAACGAACTTCAGCGATATTTTTTGCTTTCAAAAATTCTTCATCTGTCACACCATCTTTTTTGACTTTTTCAATTTCTTCATCAATTGCCTTGATGACTTCATCAGGTGTTTTGCCGGGAGCCACAATTGCAAGACCAAACATCATTCCTGAAGCTTGCAGATTTTGCGCTCCCCCACTTGCCTGAACTGCAATTTGATCCTTGTCCACCAAACGTTGATACAATCGTGAGCTTTCGCCGGAGCGCATGATGTCCATGAGCATTGACATTGCATATGCATCCTTTTCTCCAATTTTCGGACCTCTATATCCCATGAATACCGCAGGTAATTGTGCCTTTTGATCATCGATTGTTTCGCGAATGATTCCTGGATTCATTGGTTTGAGAGCAACGTCTGAGCGCTTTGGCTGAGGTCCTTTGGGAAGTTTACCAAAGTACTCATTCACGAATCCTTTTACTTGCTTGACATCAATGTCTCCAGAAACAACCAATGTCGCATTATTTGGCTGATAGAAGTTATTGTAGAATTCTTTGAATTCAGCGATACTCGCATTGTCTATATGCTGAGCAGATCCAATGGGAGTCCAACTATACATACCATTATTGAAGAGTTTACTTGAAGTACGTTCAAACCAATC
>SXZI01000016.1 GCA_005788035.1 Bacteroidota bacterium | reverse complement strand
GTGATTATTGACATGTGTATGAATGATATCTGGGGAGTAACTTCACAAGCCCAATTCAAAGGGAGCATAGAGAGTACGATTGCCACAATTCGAAAAGATGTTCCAAATGCTGAATTCATTCTGATCGGAAATATGATACCTGATGTCAAAGGGGTTGGAGCTCCGGCGAATGGTGCCACCTTGATGTTTGGATTTTTGGAGATGTTAAAATCGCTTGAAGGTCCGGGTATTGCAGTACTTGACATAACAACATTGAGTGAAACAATCTTTCAAAGAAAAGGTGCAAAGCACTGTATTGCAAATTCACTTCATCCAAACGATTATCTCGCTCGTTGGTATGCTCAAGGTTTGATGGCATTGTTCGGAGATGGAAGATCTGTACCTAAAACACCCAGAACATTTTATGTGAATTCAAATGGTGATAATACTGATGGATCATCCAAGGAAAAAGCCTGGACTTCGCTAGATAAAATCAATGATATGACTTTCAACCCCGGTGATTCAATTCTGTTCGAAGGTGGAGCAGCATTTTCCGGTGCAATTGAACTACAATCTAATGATGGGAACGATCCTGAAAAACCAATTGTCTTTGCAACATATGGGCAGGGAAGAGTCACAATCCAGACAACTAACTCCAAACAAATTGGTTGCAAAGTTGTGAATGGTCAAGGCATTGAATTTCATAACATGATTTTCAAAGGAATGGGGGGGGCTGTTCAGAGAGATGCTGATGGCATGTTTTTCTATTCCGATAAGCCCTCTGGAAAACTTCGTCATATCACTATCAACAATGTAGAGGTTCGAGATTTTGGCTATTGTGGAATTCGTTTTTATTCAGAATGGTCCAAAGGTGTTAAATCAGGGTATAAAGATGTATTGATCAATAATTGTACAGTGCATGATTGTAAAGAAAATGGCATTGTGTCATTTGCATATGATACGCAGGATACCAAGTTTTATCATCATTCTCGATTTACCATACGAAATACCGAGGTCTTCAATATCACAGGATATGATGCACCTACACATAAGGGAAGTGGTATTGTATTGTCACAAATCGATTCTTCCATTATTGAATATTCTCGCGCTTACAATAATGGAACCGAAAATACTGCATGTGGAGGACCCGGTGGTATATGGGTCTATGCTGCAGATAATGTGATCATTCAATTCTGTGAATCACACAATAATTCTTCAGGCAAAGGGAAGGGTTGTGATGGACTGGGTTTTGATCTCGATGGAGGTGTCACCAATTCAATCATTCAATATTGTTATTCACATGACAATGATGGTGCGGGCTATCTCTTTGGCAATTTTGATGGTGCAAGACCTTGGGGAAATAACCTGCTTCGATATTCAATCAGTGTGAATGATGCTCGAACAAATAATAGTAGCGTGACCATGTTCACTGCACCGAATACAGGATGGGATGGATTTGTGATGCATAATAATACCATCATCACTTCACCTGCACCTAAAAATACATATCCAAGTTTTGCTGCTGTGCAGTTGACAGAATATGGATCTGTCATGTCTAATATTCGAGCATACAATAATGCTATTATCACCGATGGAGTAAAATTACTCGATGTGCCACCTTCTTTTGTCAGTCAGCAACCACATTTCAAAGGAAATGGGTATTGGTCAAATGGAAAATCAGTATCGATCCGTTATGGGAAAGAGATTTCCTCGCTTGAAGCATTCAGAGCGGAATGTCCTGACTGCGAAAAAGTCAATGGACGTGATGTGGGTGTATTTGCGAACCCCGAAATATCAGGTTTTGGAAAAGCTGCTCCCATAAACTTTCCTAAACCTCCTGACTCATTGTCATTCTATCGCATAGCAGGTAATTCTGCTTTTGCCGATAAAGGACTTGATTTGAATAAGGAATTTGGTATTCCTATTGGTGATAGAGACTTTTTTGGAAAATTTACTAATAAGCAGGTGTATTCCATTGGTGCATATGCGCCGGAAGAGATTGTGAATTCAATCAAGCAGCAATTGAATGATGATGTAAAGATGATGCAGTTAGGGAATAATCAACTTTTCATACAATTCCCAGAGGATATGAAATCAAAAACACTAATTCTTCATTCGCTTCTTGGTACGAAGGTTTATGAAACACATATAGATGGAAAGAATGGTCTATATATCACAGAACCTCTTTCGATTTCACCTGGTGTATATGTGTTGTCAATCCAAAGAGAAGGTGGGCTGTCTTCGAAAGTGTTTATTATTGAATAATGAATCAATATGACTTTGTTTCTCTTTGAACTTTATCATGGTGGGGATGTGTTATACAGAATATCTGTTAAATTACATTTAATATCATGAAACTACCATCCGAAGACATCAGCAGAATCATTGAAATGGCATGGGAAGATCGCACATCCTTTGAAGCGATCAAACAGCAATATGGATACTCTGAGTCAGATGTCATCGCATTGATGCGGAGAGAAATGAAGCCATCGAGTTTCAAGATGTGGCGCAAAAGGGTCCATTCGCGGATCAGTATCAAACATCCCAAAAAGAGAAGTGTGGAAAATTTATGAATTTCAGGCTATAGTCATAAAACTCAATAAATTGAGTACTTTAAATGTATATTTACAAAAGGTGAAGACAAATATGCATTAGGATAAATTAATGGTGATTATCTAAATTATTCATTTAATTTATTCACTGTTTAGCTTACACCCTTTCATTCCTAGTTCTGATATATCTATTCAACGCTTTTTCTTACAATATATAAATCTAATCTATCCACAAATCACTTTGGAAATTTCATGTTAAAAATGTTTACACTCACAGATAAGTTATTATTCATTTCTGCTTTGCTTTCTTTAGTATATTCAGAAGTATTGTTTTTTAATAATCAGATATTGCAAGCCATATTCATTGGAATATGGGTTCCTTCAATCCTTGGTTTTGGAATTTATCTTAAGCTACTTGGGAAAAAAAATAATGAATGAATTCATACCATACTTTGCAACATTGATTACTTTTCTTTTTTGTGTGGCTTTGAGTTATGCAGTGTCTGATGGTTGGAATTTCAAAAAGGATTCAAAGTAATTGATTCTTATTATGAAATCTCATCATTAGTTGTTTTGAATGCTGATATAATAGTGTCAGTCATTTATATGGATATTCTTAGTACGAGTTCATTGCATTGATGCGGAGAGAAATGAAACCTTCGAGTTTCAAGATGTGGCGCAAAAGAGTGCATACGCGCATCAGCATCAAACATCCGAAGAGACGCAATCAGGAATTGGATGTCTGATTCCTACTTCTGATGCAATGCTATTCGATTGCCTTCGCTGTCTTTGAATTCCGCCACATGACCAAGCTCTCCATTGGATGTTTTGGGATAGAGAATCTCACCGCCGGCCTCCACTGCTTTGTGGAGTATTGCATCAATGTCATCCGTTCCAAAATAGACAAGGACTCCTTGCATCGTTGGAACATAGATTTCTCCTTTTGCCAATGCTCCTGTGATTCCTCGCGCTCCATCTTCAAAAGGGAAGAATGCCATTTCATTATGATCTATGATGTTCTTCTCGAACGTAAAATCAAAAACTGCTGAATAGAATGCAATCGCCCTTTCCAAGTCCAAAACGGGTATTTCAAAATAGACGACAGGATTTATGCTCATTGGTCTTGCCTTAAGAATTCAGCCAATAGTCTGTGAAAGTGATGGGTGCCTTGCTCGCGAGTGGGAGAAAATCTTCCAGTGGAATATACTTGTGATTTAAGTCCTTTGAATACATTCTCAACAACGAATTCATCTTCTCGCTCAACCTTATCCAGCATTGCTCCTGCACCGGAATGTAGTTTGCTTTCATCATAGACATAGGTGATGAAACTCACTTTTGTTTTTTCTATGGATATCGGCTTCACGATATTGATGGATAATCCCCATGGATAGAAATTGAACATCATATTCGGGAATAACCAATAATAGTAGGCCGCAATGGATTTGCCATGATCGGGATGCCCTTCCGGCAAATCAAAACATTCCTCTCCATCTTTCGCATACCCAATTTGGAGATTGAAATGATCATATATTTCAGTGGCATATTGACCATAATCCAATACGGCATTCAAATCCTGATGCACAAATGGTATATGAAATCCTTCGAGATAATTATCGCAATACAAGGCCCAATGTGCATTCACGAGATACTCTTTTCCCAATTCCGGCTTATGCACGAATTGATCAAGTGGCAAGAAGTCGATGCGCTCATTCATGATGGAGAGTATCTTCCTCAGATCAAATGTCGGAGCAATGCCTGTAAATAAAAACGGATCCCATTCAACCAAGTCAAACACATGCAAATCATCACAGGGTCTGGGGAAATTCTCAGTCAATGCGAATTCAGGCATGGATGCAAAAATTCCATCTTGATTGAATCTTCTCCCATGATACATGCATGTGAGAAATTTGCAAGAGCCGGGATGAAGCACGACTATATTCCCACGATGCGTACATACATTTGACAAGCATCGCAGCGTATCATCTCCCGATCTTACCAATACCATCGGCTCATTCATATAGCCATCCAAGAGATTGAATGGATATGCTGAGTTCGATAATGCAATACAATTCTTATCGCCAATCCATTGCCATGATGATGCGAATATTCGATCTTTCATGAGTTCAAATACATCGGCATCATGATAGAATGATCCTGGCAGGGTCTCAGCTTTTCTGATATCGGGGTCTATGTGATAGGTCTTCATTTTTCTCTCATGAATATGTATCCGCCTTTTGTAGCGCCCCATACTTGGACGCCATTCTTATCGAAGCCTTGATCCCAAGACTCGAGCATATTTTCCTTCAATATGATCTTGGTTGTGGCATAGGATGCTCCGCGTAGATCGGATGGACATTTATCCGCATCTGTTCCGCCGATATAAATGCCAATACTCTTGTTCATTGTTACTGTGCATCCATCTTTGAGTTCAATCATATCCGGAGTGAGCGCATTTCTTTTTGTTGGATCATTCTGCAATCCGATGAAACGCTCTTGATTCTTAAGTGTATAAATGTCACTCGTGAAGATGTCTCTTCCGGGATGATTTAATTTATAGACTCTTTGGCGATATGGCTTATCTCTTTTTGCATCCATTGCCTGTTCAACATAGAGCCATATTGCTGATTTGTCTTCCTCCCAAATTCTACTCATCGACAAATGAATATTCAGATATGTGGTGTCTTGAAGTGATTGTTCTTTACTTGAGAATTCTCCAATGAGCATGCGAGCAAATTCCTGCAAAGCAGGGTCTTTGCTTGAATTGGTTTGAGTGTTCGTACTCGCGCAACCTATGAAGAAGGTAGATAATAGTGCGATAATCAGATGTATATTCATGGATATCAATGTTTGATCAGTGAATAATTGTGGACTTCTCCAATTGTATGTGCTCGAACATGATATGTACCGGAAGGTAATTGTGTTATGGAGAATGTACTTTCATTGCTTTCCATTACAAGATTTCCATGGATATCATATATCTTGATGGACTCAATTGCATGTTCACTTGAAATAGTAACCATATCATTGGTTGGATTTGGATAGAGCATGGGCTCAGCATTCTCAGACTGATCAATCCCGACAGTTGAATTCCACACGGTTGTGAGCATTTGTAAGGAAATTTGGAATGCTTGAGCAGGCAATTGATTTGTGAGTATACACACGATGATGCCGGTTGAGGGATCATACATCATCGAAGAATTATATCCTCCCCAGATTTGTCCGCCATGAGTCCAGACGGGTTTGCCACTGACGATATATTCCGCGATACCCATCCCATAGCGTTCTTTCTCAACGAATGTCGTCATTTCTTTGATCGATTGCGCATTGATCACTTTGCCATTCATGAGAGCATCATACCATTGAAGCATTTCGCTTGATGTGGAATACATCGCGCCGGCAGCACCGGCTGCACTATTGAGCGATATTCGTGGAGTTGCAATATTGTTTCGTCCTGCCTGCCATGGATGTGCAATCGTATATAAGACGCTATCATGAACATCCAAAAAAGTACTATCGAGATTGAGGGGTGTCAAGATGCTGTCACGTAATAGTTTTCCATAGGATTGCCCCGTCACTTTTTCTGCAATCAAACCGGCAAGAAGATAATTTGTATTGCAATATTCCCAGCCTTTGCCGGGTGCAAATGCAGGTGGACCCGCCCATGTCAGGAGTTCACTCGCGGTATACATTCTTCGTGGATTATTCATGATGGAATCAGGATAGCCCGGAACGCTTGTCACATCATCCAATCCGGTTGTATGATTCAG